>JANNRN010000430.1:0-7468 GCA_031401375.1 Phyllobacteriaceae bacterium
CTGGCCGATCCGACAACGTTCCTGTTTGATCTTGCCGGGCGCTATGTCGGCGGTCCGGTTCCAACGATCATGGGCTTCCTCTTTGTCTCCAGTCTGTTCGCGGCCGTGCTTGCGTTCCACAATGGCGTCGCACGCTATAAATATGTTGCCGGGCGCGAGGGCATCCTTCCTGACTCCGTTGGCGTCACCCATGACATCCATCAAAGCCCGCACGTTGGCTCCATGATTCAGACCGTGATTGCGGTGCTTGTCGTCGGCTTGTTCGCCGTCCTCGGCATGGATCCGGTGCTGCAGCTCTTCACATGGCTGACACAGCTTGGAACGCTCGGCGTTCTTGGCCTGATGGCGATGACCTCGTTTTCGGTGATTGCCTTCTTTGCCAAGGATGCGATGGGCGAAAGTGCACTGTCGACCAAAATTCTGCCGGTCATCTCCGGCGTCATCCTGGCGCTCTTGTTTGTGTATATCTTTGCCAAGTTCAGCGATCTGACAGGCGCTGCCGGTTCGCTTGGCATCATCCTGCCGTCGCTGGTCATTGTAGCAGGTGTTGCCGGCTACGTGCTGGCCGGAAAACTTCACCTGCGCGACCCCGACCGGTTCGGCCGCCTCGGTTCCGGCCGATAGGCCATCGCATGCGCGGGGTGGCGCAAGCCGCCACTCCGCGAAACGTTTCAGGATCATGACACCCGGAGCTGACATGCCCTTCGCGCAATCGATCAGGATTGAAGAGCTGGAAGCTGATCCCTATCCAATCTATGCGAAGCTGCGCCGTGAGGCTCCGGTGGCGTTCGTTCCGGCCGCAAATGTCTGGTTCGCCACCCGCTGGCGCGATGTTGAAGCGGTCACCAAGCAGCCGGAGATTTTTTCGGCCGAGGCGCCGACTTCACCGGTTGAGCTGTCGTTTGGCAAGCCAACCATATTGACCACGGACGGACCGGTGCATGACGAGCTGCGTGCGGCAATCGAACCGCAATACCGGCCGCGCGCGGTCCTGGGTTACATTGACCGCCTCGTTCGCCCGATTGCCGAAGAATACCTGTTCGCCCTTGCAGGTTCTGATCGCGCGGAATTGATGGCCGATTACTTTGAACCGATATCGGCGCTCAGCCTTGCGCGCTCGTTCGGATTGGATGAAGCGGACGTGCCGCTGTTGCGCCGCTGGTTCCACGGGCTTTCGCAAGGCGCGATCAACTATGAGCGCGACCCGGCGCGGCAGGCCATTTCGGATGAGACCTGCGCTGAAATTGATGCGGCGCTGATGCCTGTTCTTAAACGGCTGAGCCGGGAGCCCAATTCGTCCCCGCTCTCGCATATGCTGCATGGCGGAATGCCCGAAGCAACAACCCGGGCGCCGGAATTGATATTGCCGTCGATCAAGGTCACATTGCTGGGCGGCATGCAGGAACCCGGTCACGGCGCCGGTTCCGTGCTGGTTGGCCTTCTGCAAAATCGCGGCCAGTTCGAGTTGTTGTTGACCAACGTGGATGAATGGATTCCCAAGGCGGTGGACGAGGGGCTGCGCTGGGTCGCGCCGATCGGCACCCAAATGCGGGTGGCGACAAAAGACGTCGAACTTGGCGGCGCAATGGTTCCCGCCGGCGCGCCGATAGCCGCAATCCTCGCCTCCGCAAATCATGACGAGGAAAAATTCTCCAGTCCCGAGCGTTTTGACATGACGCGGCCGAAGTTCTCGACGGCGTCCTTCGGGTTCGGCAGTCATTTTTGCGCCGGCAAATGGTTCGCCAAGGCGCAAATCGAAATTGCGCTTCGTGTCCTGTTGGACAAGTATCCCGGCTTGCGCCTTGACCCGCGCAACCCGCCCTTTTTCCGGGGGTGGGAATTCAGGGCGCCCGCCGCTTTGCACGTGTTTTTGAACTGAGATCAACACCCAATGTCACAAACCGAGATCAACCGCCTTCGCGCCCTTCCCGTCACGCCACGGGAATTGTTCATCGACGGCAAGCACGTGGCGGCGCAAGACGGCGGCACGCTCGACGTGATCTCCCCGATTGACGGGAAAGTCTTCTCCAGACTTGCCAGAGCCACGCAAGCCGACGCAGACCTCGCTGTGCGCGCGGCGAGGCGAAGCTTTGAAAGCGGTGTCTGGTCACGGGCCGCGCCCGCGGAACGCAAGAAAGTCATGCACCGCATCGCCGATCTTATTGAAAAGCATGCACTGGAACTTGCGGTGCTCGGCGTGCGCGACAACGGCACCGAGATTTCGATGGCGCTGAAGGCCGAGCCGGGCAGCGCGGCGGGAACCTTCCGCTACTACGCCGAAGCGATTGACAAGGTTTACGGCGAGATCGCTCCGACGCCGGGCAATATACTCGGGCTGATCCACCGCGAACCGGTTGGCGTTGTCGCGGCGATTGTGCCGTGGAACTTTCCGATGATGATCGGCTCCTGGAAGATCGCGCCGGCCTTGGCGGCAGGCAACAGCGTTGTCTTGAAGCCTGCGGAAGTGGCGTCGCTATCGCTCTTGCGTCTTGCCGAGCTCTGTTCGCAGGCCGGTCTGCCAGATGGCGTGCTCAACGTGGTCACTGGCAAGGGCACGGTGGTCGGCGAAGCGCTCGGCTTGCACATGGATGTCGACGTGATGGCCTTCACCGGCTCCGGCTATGTCGGACGCAGGCTGCTCGAATATTCGGCGCGCTCCAATATCAAGCGCTGCTACCTCGAACTTGGCGGAAAATCACCGAACGTGGTCTTTGCCGATGCGCCGGATTTGGACAAGGCCGCCAAAGTTTCCGCGCACGGGATTTTTCGTAATTCCGGGCAAGTCTGTGTGGCGGGTTCCAGATTGCTGGTTGAGGATTCCATCCATGACGAATTTCTCGAAAAAGTGACGAGGATCGCGGCCAGCATCAAGGTGGGCGATCCGCTGGAACTCTCCACTGAGGCCGGGGCCGTCACCAGCGCCGACCAACTCGACAAGGACCTTGCCTTCGCACGCGAAGCGGAAGCTGACGGCGGCACCCTCAAGACGGGCGGCAAGCGCATTCTTGAAGAGACCGGCGGGTTCTACATGGCGCCGACGGTATTTTCCGGCATCACAGCCAAAATGCGGCTGGCGCAGGAGGAAGTGTTCGGGCCGGTGCTTGGGGTCATGCGCTTTTCCGGCGAGGAAGAAGCCGTGCGCATTGCCAATTCCACCGTCTATGGCCTCGCCTCCGCCGTGTGGACCGCGAACCTGTCAAAAGCCCATCGCATGGTCCGCTCGATCCGGGCCGGCGTGGTCCATGTCAACACCTATGGCGGGTCGGACAATACCGTGCCGCTTGGCGGCGTCGGCCAGTCCGGCAATGGCCACGACAAGTCGCTGCATGCGCTCGACAAGTTCACCGAGATGAAAACCGCGTGGATTCAGCTTTAATGGCGTAATATGTATATTCACAAGCTCGTTGAAAATACATATCATGCGGCATGAGCAATCAAACCGACATCATCGTTGAGCACATCGTCAAACGCATCGAAGACGGCACGTTGTCGCCGGGCGATGTTCTGGAAGAAAAGGCTTTGGTCAGCGCGTTTGGCGTCTCGCGCACGCCGGTGCGCGAGGCTTTGCTTCAGCTTGACGCGGTTGGCATCTTGCGGCGCAAATCCCGCGGCGGGGCCGAGGTGTTCCAGCCGACACTGGAGGAATTCCTTGCCATCCTCGAAGTGCACGCGAAGCTGGAGGGTCATGCCGCCGCCCTGGCTGCACGCCGGTTGTCCGTCGATGACGCCGCCGCGCTGGAACGTGCCTGCGCTGCCTGCGACAACCATGTCGCGGTGCTCGCCGATGCCATGCCGGACGCCTATTATCAGCACAATCTCGGCTTCCACAAAGCCGTGGGCATGGCGGCGCATAATCCGGTTCTGATGGATATGATCAGGACGAACGGCCGCAAGCTGCTCGCCTATTACCGCGCCCGCTACGCCTACAAGGGCAGCATCCCGCAGTCGGCTGCCGATCACCGCAAAATCGCCGCACTGATTGTTGACCGCGACGTCACTGCCGCCGAAGAAGCGATGGTCAAACATGTGACCTTCGACAGCGTCACTGCGATGGACCTGATCGCGATGCTGTCAAAGTCGCGAACGTCATCCAGTCATTCGAACTGAAGCAATATCCTGCAACCTCGGCGCCGCCCCTCATCCGCCCCTCGGGCACCTTCTCCCCGCAAGCAGCGGGGCGAAGGGGATAATCGCCAGCGCTGTCACTTCCCTTCTCCCCATGCTCATGGGGAGAAGGTGGCCCGATAGGGTCGGATGAGGGGCAGCACTGCGGTTGCAAGGCGTTCACTTCAATTTGAACCAAGCCGCGCACTTCCGGACTGATCAAGAAAATTCACGATCCAACACGCAAATCTTGAGCCTTCGGTAGTCGCGGCCAGCGAGGCATGAGCCTTCTCGAGCGTCGCCGCGTCAAGACCTGATTCCATTTCATCCAAAAGTGCCGCAACAAAATCCGGCGTCATTTCCGGGTGGTATTCGGTGGTGAATACATGGTCGCCGATGCGATAGGATTCGTAAGGGCAAAATTCGCTGCCGCCCAAAACCACGGCGCCCTTGGGGAGCCTGGTCACCTGATCCTCATGCGCCGCAAACAGCGTCATTGTTGACTGTTGCGGCTGCATCCAGGGCGCAAAGTCGCTGTACCCGGTTTCAACGATGCCAAGCCCCCAGCCCTTGCCCGATTTCTCAACCTTGCCGCCGAGCGCCATGGCAATCGCCTGATGACCAAAGCAGGCCCCGAATGTCGGAATCTTGCTGTCGTCAAGTTGGCGGATGAATCCCAGTAATTTCCTGATCCATCGGGAATTTTCATTCACGGATACCGGGCTGCCGGTAATGATATAGCCGTCATAGTCGCTGGCCTTGTCCGGGAAGACCCCGTCCTTGACAGGCACGGTCACAAATTCCCAGTCCGGCCGCAGCGGCTGCAAAAGACGGCGAAACTTCTCGGCATCGTCTGGAAAGCGCTTGGCAAAGTCCGAATCATCCACGCAGGTCAGAAGAATTCCAATGCGGCGCGCCATGAGTTTCTCCGATTGTGCCTGCAGGAATATTTTTTGTGTGTGCAAACGAGGCTTGTAAATATATTTAACATGTGTTTTAAGTTTTGCAACGGCGATTTTTTTCAGGAGATGATCCGTGACGGTTTGGGTTCCCAATGACGACGGCCATGCCGATCTCTCCAGCCATGATTCGTTCATTTCCGGCGCGCCGCACAATACGTTCGCGCGCCTGCGCCGCGAGGACCCGCTTGCCTGGTGCGAATACCCGGCCGGAAAAGGTTTCTGGTCAATCACGCGCCACGAAGACATCCTGGAATGCAACCGCAACAACGCCGTCTTTTCTTCGGCGCGCGGCATCCGCATGGAGGATCAGACCTACGAGGAATATCTGGCGCGCAGAACCTTTCAGGAGACTGATCCGCCCGAACATACCCGCATGCGCATTCTTGTCGCCAAAGCATTTTCCAAACCGGTGGTGGCCTTGTTCGAGGAACAAATCCGCCGCCTATGTGACGAGATTCTTGACCAGACCCTGCCGCTTGTTGAGTTCGACGCGGTGAAATCGGTCGCGCGGCAATTGCCGATGCGCATGCTCGGCCAAATCATCGGCACGCCGGACGAGGACTTGAACTGGCTCGTTGAAAAGGGTGATGCGCTGATCGCCAATACCGACGCGGACTTCACCGCGCATGTGCTCGACAAGGCGGATACCGATGCTTACCGGCTGATGCCGTTTCGCTCGCCAGCGGGTGCTGATCTGTTCGACTACGCAAAGAGGCTGATGGAAGACAAACGCCGCCGGGGCGACACTTCCGGCGTGCTCAATCTCATCTTGCAGCCGGACGCTGAAGGAAATGTGATCTCGGAGGAAGAGTTTCGCAATTTCTTCTGTCTGCTGGTGGCCGCAGGAAACGACACGACCCGCTATTCGATCGCCGCCGGCCTGCAGGCGCTGGCCAATCGCCCGCAACTGCTCGCGGACCTTCAGTCCGGTGACGCCTCGATTTGGGAGACGATGCCGGATGAGGTGATCCGCTGGGCCGCGCCCGCCATGTACTTCCGCCGCACGGCGACGCGCGATCACCAATTGCACGGCAAGACCATTCGCGAAGGTGACAAGGTGCTGCTCTGGTTTGTCTCCGGCAACCGGGATGAGGCCGCGTTCGCCAATCCGTTCGAGGTGGACTTTCGCCGCCCCCCCAATCGCCATTTGTCGTTCGGGCAAGGCGGGGCGCATGTCTGCCTTGGCATGTGGCTGGCGCGGCTTGAAGTCCGGCTGCTTTTTCAGGAATTTGCAAAACGGGTGAAGTCGATCGAACAGACCGCGCCGCATCAGTTCCTGCGGTCCAATTTTGTCGGCGGCATCAAAAGCATGCCGGTGCGTGTCAAACTTCAATAGGGCGGGGTGCGGAGAAAATGACCAGGGAAAGATTACGGGTTCTGGCGTGCGATCATTTGAACCTAGCGCGCGGCAAATATCTTCCGGCGTCAAAAATCGGCGACGGCGGAACGCGCATTTGTCAAGGCACGTTTGGCGTCACCTATGACAAGGACCTGATCCCCGCGCCGGGCTCCAAGGTTCTTGAGGGCCTGCCCGACATCGAAATCCGCTATCGTGGCGCGGATATCCGCGAAGGTTGGCAGAAAGACACGAAAGTGGTGATAGGTGACCTTTACGCGGAGGATGGTTTGCCGTTCGGCGCTTGTGGCCGCCACGCGCTCAAACGCGCCATCAAGGATTGGAACAGCCTTGGTTTTGACCCGATGATCGGGCTGGAACTGGAAGCCTTCGCCTTCCAGTACAATGATGACGGCAAGCTCGTCCCCTATGACACGCCGAAATCCTACGTTTATTCGACCGGACCGTTTTCCGATCCGAAAGGCTTCACCGACGCGATTTGGGAACGCGCCACCGCCTTGGGTTTTGCAATCGATTCAATGACTTCCGAGTTTGATTCTCCGCAGTTTGAATTCACGCTGACCTATGACAAAGCGTTGAAGGCGGTGGACGACATCTTCCTGTTTCGCCAATTGGCGCGGGAAGTGGCCTTGGAATATGGCATTGTGCTGACGTTCATGCCCAAGCCCATCCTGCCCAAAGGCGGCAGCGGTCTGCATGTCAATTTTTCGTTCAAGGACAGCCATGGCGACAACGCCGTCGGCGAACCCGACAGGCTGAGCCCGGTCGCCGAAGGCTGCATTGCCGGCCTGATGCATCATCATCAGGGCATGGCCGCCCTAGTGGCGCCAATTGTCAATTCATATCAAAGACTTATCCCCTCATCGCTATCCGGATACTGGCGCAATTGGGGCGGCGACCATCGCGGTGTCACCACCCGCATTTCCGCCGAACGCGGTCCCAAGGCGCGGCTGGAACACCGGATGGGGGACGGTGCGGCCAATCCGTACACGCTGGTCGCGACGGTTCTGCAGGCGGCGCGACTGGGCTTCGTCAACAAATATCC
>JANNRN010000431.1:0-26647 GCA_031401375.1 Phyllobacteriaceae bacterium
GATGGCCGCATAGACATCCTCGAGATCACCGCCGCCGTTGGTTTGCGACTCTGTCCAGACCAGGACGCGACGCCCGTCCGCCATGTAGGCGCTGGCCGGCTGGCGTTCGATGGTGGCCGTGCTGAAGGTGGTGCCGATCGAAACCGGGCTGCCCCCGGCGGCGTTATAGACGCGCTCCTCGAGATCGGTATGGACCGGCGGGCCGGGGAGACTCTCAAAGAACAGCAGTGAAAACCGCCCGTCGGGCGATGCCGAAAGCCAGGGATGGCCTTCCGGATTCTCGGCATTGATCAGTTCGAAATCAGATATCCACTTGATCGGCACGGGCATGTCATTCCCCTTCCTGTCTGGCAGGTAATGGTGTTGCGGCCAGTCTCTCCTTTTATGGCATACGGCTCTGCCCGGCAAGCCGTAGGGCAGTCTGCCGCGCTTGGGATACATAAGGGTCATACAGCGCTTCTTCAGATCGCTGACTGTCTCTAATATCAGGCGTCGAAATTTCTGACCCTGGCGGGATTCCTGTTTCTTGGGTTCTGTGATGCTCTTTTGTTGTTGATTCTTTGGGGAGAATGGCAATAGCGATTGAGATTGTGCGGCTTGAGCGGACGGCGGATGAGCTTCGGCATCTTGCGTGCCGACCGGATGACACAGCGCAGGCGCGGCGGCTTTTGGCGATAGCGCTGGTTTTGGACGGGGCCTCACGCACGGAAGCGGCGCGGGCGGCCGGGATGGACCGGCAGAGCCTGCGCGACTGGGTGCGCCGCTGCAATGACGAAGGGGTTGGCGGGCTTTGCGGCCGGGCGCGGCCGGGGCGTCCGGCGCTGATGAGCCAGGATCAGCTTGCAGAGCTCGACCAAATGGTTGAGCAAGCGCCTGACCCGCAGAAGGACGGGATTGTGCGCTGGCGCTGCATTGACCTGAAAGAGCAGATCGCCACACGCTTTGGCGTGGACATATCCGAGCGCTCGGTTGGCCGCATTCTCAAGACACGCAAATTCAGCCGCCTTGTTGCGCGCCCCCGCCATCCCAAGAGCGATGAGGCGGCCCAAGAGGCTTTAAAAAAAACTTCGCGCAAACAGTAAGGCAGGCAATCCCGCAGGAAGCCTGAGGAAAGCCGGCCTGCGCAAACACCAAGCAAGGTTCAGCTGCAATCCAAACCCGTCACTGGCCGAACAGTTTGCCATTTTGGCTGCCTGAGAAAACCTGAGACTTCGTCACTTCGTTACCCGTAGCAAAATTTGCGTCAATACCGTCCTCAACGGAACTCTTCGCCAGCGTCTTGTCTACGAACCTTCAAGATATCAATATCGATCGCTCTTCGCTTGGATAATGAAGCCCAAACCACCGTTGCTCAAAATCGCATGACAACCCCAGATAATTTAAAGGTCCCAAGCCTCCGGCAAACCCGGCGCGGTGCAGACTCTATCTTAACTTCATCATTTTCTGTACAATTTGGCGCCTTAGCTCGGCTACCCGAACTGGAAACCAAGTGGCCACCAAGAGTAAAAACAAGCGCAACGCAAATGTCGACAAGACAATAGCTGAGCAGAGTGACTATCGCCCTGGATTCATGGAGCTTCTTCCCGGAATCTCGTCCGCTTCCGAACTTTCACGCCCTCCATTGCGCGTGGCCTTCACACTGTTACCGCGTTTCACGCTGGTGGCATTTGCTGGCTTCGTGGACGCACTGCGGCTTTCTGGAGATGTCGGCGACCGAAGCCAGCCGCATCACGCCACGTGGCGGCTTGTGGGAAAGGATTGTCATCCCGTGGCGTCAAGCTGTGGGGCAGCAATCGCGCATACGACAACGTTCGCGGATCCGGCTGAGTTCGATTGTCTGGTTGTTGTTGGAGGAACGCTTCATCGTGATCTGATCTACGATGCGGAATTGCTTCAGTACATTCGACGCGCTGCAGAAAAAGACTTAACCATCATTGGGCTTTGCACGGGGGTGTTTGCGCTTGCTAAAGCGGGCGTCATGAAGGGCTTTAAGACGTGCGTTCATGGTTACCACATTCAGGATTTCCAAGAGCAGTTTCCCGGCCTTGCTACAACCATCAATCAGATATTCGTCGACGACCGCAAACGGCTGACCTGCGCTGGAGGGGTGGCCGTTATCGACGTAGCTGGCTGGATCATCGAAAAGCATTTTGGCGCGGCCCGCGCAAGAAAGTTCCTGCCCCATATGCTGGTTGATGAATTGCGGTTGCCCAACCACGCGCAGATTTCCTATGTCGAAAACTTCTTCGAAGTGCAGGATGAACGCGTCCGGATGGCCGTATTCCTGATGCAGCAGAATATCAGCGAACCGATTTCGATCGGGGCAGTAGCAAAGGCAATAGGTGTTCCACCCAGACAGATTGAACGCGGATTTCGAAAGGAACTGGGCGTTGCCCCGTCGACGTTCTACCGCAACATGCGCCTCGAACGTGCGCGTTGGCTCCTCCATCATGCCCGCATGACGATCACTCAGGTTGCGTTCGAATGCGGCTTCGCAGACACATCCCATCTGACGCGATCGTTCAAGAGCCACTTTAAAGAATTGCCGACTGAATGTCGCCAAAGGGCACGTGTGTCTGGCATAGCAGGACCTTGACCAATACCAGAACAGTAGGCCCGAACGTTCAATTGTGCGGCAATTGCATTCTATCTGTCCGCGAACCGAAGGTTCTACGCTGGCGATGACCAACGCAAGCTTCGCCAAGAAAGTGTTGAGCGTCACCGATCCAACAGATGGAGTTTTCACATGCGAAAGTTTCCTTCCAGCCTGATACCCGGTCTCGCGCACCCGAACCGCCGCCGGCTCTTGCAACAAATGAGTGCTTTTGGAATCGCGCCGTTTGTTGCGGGTTTGATCCCGAAATCGGCGATTGCAGCAGGGGGGACCCAAGAAAGCATCAATTCTGCAACCGGACCGGTCAACATACTGGGTTCGCAACCCTATGAGACGCGTGAATCATGGCCAACTGATCTTGTGGTAAACTGGGGATACAACTCCACCAACGAAGAGATCATTACCAAAACCACGCAGCCGGGCACTTTTGATGCGGTGATCATCTATCAGGGTATGATCGACCAGCTCAGAAAGCTGGACCGCATAGAGCCGTTCGACACGAGCTTGCTGTCGAACTGGGAATTGGTCGCGCCCATGTTCCGCGATGCTGACGTCGTGCGCCGCAATGGTGAGATTTTCGCCATTCCGTTTCACTGGGGGTACGGCTATCTTGCCTACAATGCCGATTTCGTCAAAGCACCAGAAACCTACGAGGACTTGCTCAGCCCGAAGCTGACACGCAAGATCGCGCTGCCAGACGATCCGTATGCTGTAATCACCACCTTCGCCATCTTTGCGGGCGCGAAGCGGCCAAACAATCTGACGCGCCAAGAGTTTGACGATACGCTTAAGCTGTTGAAGAGCTTTCGGCCGCAGGTGCTCACGATCCATAACTATGGTGACGAAATCGGTCTCTTTGCCCGTGGTGACATATGGGTTGGCTTTCCGGAATATTCCAACTCGCTTACAAAGACTCGTGAGGCAGGCGCCGCGAACATGCAAATCACCCAATTGGCGGCGTGGAGCTATATCGACTGCTTCATGATGCTCAAAGGCGCGGTGAACAAGGAAGCGGCCTACAAGTTCATCAACAATGCTTTGGCGACCGAGAGCCAAAAACTGTCCACCGCGCACAGCTTGGCGTTCCCGGTCAATGACGCGGCAATCCCTGCGGTGTCGCAGGAACTTCAATACGAATCTGCCGAACAAGCGCTGAAACTGGCGCCGATGATGCCGGGCGTGACTGTGGAAACAGACGGTCCAGACGTGCCGTTTCAGGATTGGGTGCAGGCTTGGATCGAGTTCAAGGCTACATGACCGCCACGCCATCAACGGATGGCGTCCTGAGCATGCTGCGCCGTTCACGACAAGGATTGATCGCGGACGGCGCGGTCCCGGCCACCCTGTATTTGTGTCTTTTGCTGATCGTTCCATTGTCCGTGCTGGTGACCTATAGTTTTTGGAAGGCAGACTTTTTTAGCGTCACCCGCACTTTCACACTGGAAAATTATGTCCACCTGATCGACAGCCCGATCTTTCTGGTAATCCTGCAGAAATCGCTGCTGACCTCGCTGGTCGCCTCAACCATTGCTGTGTTTATCGCTTATCAGATCGCATATGCTGTGGTGTTCAAATTCACGGTCTGGGGACCGCGAATTCTTGTGCTGATTATGGCGTCGCTGCTGTCGAGCTACATCGTGCGGCTGTTCGCTCTGACCACCATCCTCGGCACAAACGGCATCCTGAACAAGGCCCTGATATCGCTGGGCATTATTGATGAACCGCTTGGATATCTGTTATATGGATACCCTGCGATTATCGTCACTCTGATTTACGTCTATCTGCCGATTGCTGTCCTTCCCATTTACGCGGGCCTTCAGGGCATAGATCGAAGGTTGTTCGAGGCGTCGCGCGATCTTGGGCTTGGTCCTATCCGGACGTTCCTTCGGATTACCTTGCCGCTGTCGATGCGCGGGGTTCGGACGGCATTCGCCTTTTGCTTCATCCTTGCGGCAGCTGATTATGTCGCCCCCAGAATGGTTGGCGGTCTGGACGGGCAGATGATTGGGTCGATCATTGCTGACCAGTTTGGCGGCGCCAGTAATTATCCGTTCGGAGCAACGCTTTCTATCGCAATGATCATCGGTTTTGCCATCGTGCTTGGCGGGTGTTTTGTAGTCGAGCGTGTAATCGTGTTGATTGGCAAACTGCCCATCTGGCGCGGCACTGCGCGTTTTACCCAAGTGCGCCTACCCGACGTGCCCATAACCGAGACTGTTACACTCTTATCGCTCTTGTTTTTGTTTGCGCCGCTGCTCACGGTTTTCGTGTTCTCGTTCAACGATACGCCCAACCCCGGCCTGCCATTTTCGGGCTTTACACTGCATTGGTACGGCGATGTCATCCGCAACCCCGAGTTTCACCGCGTGCTGAAAGCCAGTCTCAAGATCGCAGCCATAGCGGTATTGGGTGCAATGGCGCTGGGCATTCCGATTGCGATCGTTCTGGTGCGCCGCCGCTTTTACCTCAAGAAATCGGTTAGCCTGCTTGTATTCGCGCCCATGGCTGTTCCTGGTGTGGTGATAGGTGTGGCGCTTTTGGCGACCTTCGTGACGCTTGAAATTCGACTGGGTCTGGCAACGGCAGCCGCAGCGCATGTGATGCTGGTTATACCCTTCGTGGTTCAAGTTGTGCGTGCGCGGCTGGAGAAAGTCGATGAACGGGTAGAAGAGGCGGCCCGTGATCTAGGTTCCTCCGCCTTTCGCGCGCTCAGAACTGTGACGATCCCAATCCTTTTTCCCGCCATTCTTGGCGCAGGGATACTATCGGCGGCAGTTTCACTCGATGAGCTGCTGGTGACCAATTTCACCATTGGCAGGGATGCGACGATTCCCGTCTGGATCGCATCACAAATGCGAACTGGACTAACGCCTGCGCTGAATGCCGTTGCCATAATGATGATGATTGGCACGCTTGGGATGATCGGGTTGGCATTTTATCTGGTGCAGTGGAACAGCCGGAAACGAATAGAGCAATCAAATGAGGGCACCCAATGACACCAGACAGCGCGGATCTTCCGTTGATTTGGGATACCACGCATGAGCCGTCAGCTTTTGATCCATCGCACTGGTTTGAATATTGCGAACGCATATCCGGCCGTTCCACCCCGGTGCTGCCTTCGCTCGCGATCCAGACGGTAATCCCTGTACATTTTCAGTTGGTTTGCGATCGGTATGACGTGCGTCCTGACAACTTTACACTGGCCGATCATCCCTTTGCAGTGTTTGAACACGATGGCGTATCACTGGTCATCGCTCTGTCGGCCAAGGGTTCCTACGCCGCTGGTGGCTTGGACGAACTGATCGCGCTTGGCGCCAGAACGATCATTTTTTTGGGTGGGTCGGGGGCGATATCTGACAAAGTCGATGTTGATGATCTGTTTATTCCGACGAAAGCACTTCGTGACGAATGCATTTCGCTTCACTACATGCCTCCATCCCGCTACGCCTATCCATCCGAAATGTTGACCAAGGCATTGCTGGAAACCAGTGCACTGCAGCAACGCCCGGTCAAATCGGGGCCGGCATGGACCATCATGGCGCATTTTCGTCAGGCAATCCCGCGCTTGCGCGCGTTTCGGGACGAAGGGTGCCTGATCGTGAATAACGAAGCATCATCGGCGTTCGCCGTAGGACAGGCACGCAACGTGGATGTTGCTGCATTGCTGAATGTCGGTGACACGCTTGCGCAGGAACGGTTCGTCATTCCGCCAGAACATGCTCAGCTTTACCAGGCAGACGATGCAACTGCGCAGCTTGATATTGCAATCAGCACTCTGGTGCGTATCGGAAAGTTATAGGGACGTTTAGCGGAACAATGCGCATGACCATCGAACATTCAGACAAAACGCCATGCCCGACCACTGACGTTCTTCAGATCAAGGGCATAGCGAAACGGTTTGGGTCCTATACTGCCGTTCATCCGCTCGATCTTACCATTCGCAGCGGCGAGTTCATCACGCTTCTGGGCCCCTCGGGTTGTGGCAAGACAACACTGCTTCGGATGATCGCAGGGTTGGAACAACCATCAGAGGGGCGGTTGATCAGCGAAGGGCTTGATATCACCGATAAGCGTCCTGAGCATCGCCGTTTCAACATGGTCTTTCAGAGTTATGCTTTATTCCCGCACCTGAACGTCTTTGAAAACGTGGCTTATGGGCTTCTTGCTTCTGGGCTGGATCGGCGGGTCGTTGCAGGAAAAGTCGAGGCCGTCCTTGAGATGGTCGGGCTCTGGGCGCATCGCGATCAATCGGTTGCCGAGCTGTCCGGTGGTATGAGCCAGCGGGTCGCTTTGGTTCGCGCCATTGTCAACGAACCCAAGATTCTGCTGCTGGATGAACCCCTGGCCGCGTTGGATCTTCAGTTGCGAAAGCGGATGCAGATTGAACTCAGGTCCATTCAACAAAGATTAGGGACAACGTTTATTCTGGTGACACACGACCAGGAAGAAGCATTGGTTATGAGTGACCGGATCGTTGTGATGCAGGCAGGCAAAGTTGAACAGGTCGGCACACCAAAGGATGTCTATCGTCGCCCACAGTCACGGTTCGTTGCTCGTTTCATCGGTGAAACAACATTGCTCGATTGCACTGTCACCCAGATGCACGGAACCTCGGTCGAGGTGGAATTTCCTACCGGCGTGAAATGCAGGTTTGATTACTACGGCGACCGTGATCTCGCCGTAGGCGATAAAGGCTCGGTATCCCTTCGCCCGGAAGAACTGTCACTGGTTCTGCCAAAAGATGGATTATTCAGTGGCATCATCAGCAATGTCCGGTTCGTTGGCTCCGCCACAAGGCTTGGGATCCATTTTACCCCGGACGCAGAGTTTCAGGTTGTCACCCAACAGGACAAAGTTTGGAACGCCGGAGATCGGGCGGGCATAGCAATTGTCCCCGGTAAAGGCGTGTTCATCCATCAAACGGAATAGGTTAGGTCTGATCACTTGCCTGGGCAGAAGCTATCGCAGCAATTGTCAATGAAACAACGAGCCGCCGTCAACGTTTATCGCTTGACCAGTCATCGCCCGAGACAGATGCAAAAAGCCTGCGGCAAAAGCAATATCCTCGGGTGTCTGACTGCGCTGTATGCATTGCGCAGCCATCCAGGTGGCGATGTCGGTATGGCTTTCCTTTTCCAGTGTGGCAATCATATTGGTGCGCACGACGCCCGGGCAAACCGCATTGACCGTAATGTCATGCTTGCCTACCTCTCGGGCCAGTGCCTGCGTAAAACCGATGACGGCAAACTTCGACGCAGAATAATGTGCCAGCCCCGGATCACCACGTTTTCCGGCAATCGACGCAATTGAAACGATTGATCCTGCTTGCTGCTGTTCGATCATCATTCGAACAACCGCACGCGACATCAGAAAAACTCCAGTCGTATTGACTGCCAGCACCCGGCTCCATGCGTCAAGCGTCAGATCGACAGTGTCGGCCACGCTAAGGACGCCTGCATTGTTCACCAGTAGGTCGATGCCGCCGAACCTGTTCCATACCCGCCGGACCCCTTCTGCAACCGATTCTTCATCGGTCACATCAAGTCGAAGTCCGAAGGACTCTGGCGACGAAACAGCCAGGATTTCGCAAACTTGCACCAGGTTTTCCTCGGACAGGTCGGCGACGGCTACGCGGGCGCCCCAGTTCACCAACGTCTCGGCGATACCGCGCCCGATACCCTGACCAGCACCAGTTATCAGGACGCGGTGCCCTGTTAAATCCAGTCTCGCCATTTTTGCTCCAACTTCAACGCCATCGTCCGTGTGGTCCCGCACTCAGAATTTCTGTCCCGGTATCGGTCACGAGGAGCGTCTGTTCCGCAGCAGCCGTGCCGGTTCCCGGTAAAGTCAGCGTGCGCTCGATCGCCAAGTACATTCCAGATTTGATGACCATATTTTCTGTGTCGGTCATGATGGGCCTTTCCCAGCCCATTCCCAGTCCGTGCCCCCAATGGACCGGAAAGCTGGAGTAAATAATACCTGTACCTCCCTGTTTTTTCGCCACGCCGAGCGTTCTTAACGCTGCTTCGCCGATTTCTACGGCTTCGTGCACTGCACGACCCGGCGCGATCGCGTCTATCACTTCGTCCAGCCCAGCGTGGAGAGTATCCAGAAGCCTGCTTTGTTCGATGTTTGGTTGCCCAACGACTGCGGTTCGGCCAAAGTCGGACAAATATCCATCGAGGACAATTCCCATATCAAAGCGGATCATCTCACCTGAAATGATCTGCCTGTTTGAGAATCCCGGCAGGGGTCTGCTGCACCAGTTGGAGATGCTCATCCCCGATGACATTGCAGTGAAGTACAGTCCTGCGCCCCCACGCAATGCATGAGAGCCGAAAACGGCGACAAGTTCGGCTTCGGTCACTCCTGGCGCAATAGCGTCTTGCAGGGCCGATAAACATGATACGTGCAGCTTGGCCGCGCGACGGATCATTGCAAGCTCAGCCGGGCTTTTGATCCTGCGAATGCTCTGCAGCAGCTCGTCGCAATCCTGCCAGAGGATGTCGGGTAGTTTTTGCGCCAGCAACTTGCTTTGCGAATAGGGCAGCACGTCGGCGCCAATCAGTCCAACGATTCCGTTGTTCAAACCAAGCTCGTTTAACGCCTCGGCAATCGTGCCCGCAAAATCGTCGGAACACCGGATGTCTCCGGCTGTAACCGTGCCTGGCTCAAATTCCTTCACTGCCACGCACAGGATCGACGCCCCATCCGCCGTCATCACAAATGCCGTATGAGCGCGACCCGAGAACAGATTTGGCGTATCGGGAAGGTAGCTGTAACATTGGTAGAAACCCGTCAGATACAGCACATCCGCGTATCTATCGAGCGTCGCTCCTCCTCGTGAAACAACGACCACACCTTTTAGGCCGCCAGCGCACAAATTAGTGGCGAGAGCTTTTTGTCTCTGCTTGTGCTCTTCCGAAGTGATGGCCGTCATTTTTCACTCAACATCCCCGGATACATTTGAGTAGGCAATTGAATCATACGACTCTCCCTCATAGGTGCCGCCGCCCTTGATGTTCGCAAAGCGCCCACTTCCACCGACAAATGTCCACCGGCCTTCGAACCCGTTTCGGGTTTTTCCGTCCACATAGGATTTGTCACCTTCAAACGACATAACGGTTGTCGAACCGTCCTTATAGGTGTTGATCGTGATGCCCTTTTGCGAGCCACCCTCTGGTGACCGTTCAAAAGTCTCCATTGCCCAAGACTGGCCCACTTCACCATCTTCAAAGTAAAGCCCGCGATAGTAGGTCTGGCCCAGCTGTCGGCCACTGGGTCCAGGAACATCGATGACATTTTCTGTCTCGATTCGAACCACATGACGGCCATTTGCCGGTGAAGATTTGGACATCTGAAAAACCCCGTTTGATTGGAGGACTGGTAGGAATATGGAATGTTAACGCGATTGCTGGATTAAAAATTGTATAGAGCAGCCTAAGTTTTGTCTCAATGCGCATGGCGCGCTGAGCAAATGCTTGTCGGCCATGCCGCAAAGATGATCGGCTCGCGTTCACAGCGGCCTCTGCATTCCACTATACGCGTGTTTGGTTCTATTTTATCCGGGACGGTCGACGGTAGCTTTGGCACGGCCAACGGGACTGACGGAGCCTGTAGAAAATGAAAATCATCTCAATTGAAGCCTTTCCATTCAGGCTTCAGATGCGCCGGGATTTTTCTTGGGCAAGCCTGCAAGTGCCACTTGGCGGCTTTGTCTTTGTCGAGATCATGACAGATTCTGATCACTCTGGCATCGGCGAAGCAACGCCACTGCCCGATTGGGGAGGGGACAACGGCTGCCATGGTGGAGAAACCCAGAATACGGTCATCGACATCATCAAATCGACCATCGCACCGGCATTGATTGGAACGGACCCGACGCAGATCGAGATGGCGCATATTCGAATGGACAAAGTCTTGCGCGGCAATAGCTATGCGCGCTGCGCGGTCGACATGGCATTGCACGATCTGTGGGGCAAGGAATTTGATCAACCGGTCTACAAACTCTTGGGTGGCCAGGTGCGCGAGCGGGCGGCAATCGCGCATATGATTGGCATCATGCCGACCGAGGAGGCCGTCGAAGAAGCTACACTTGCGATAGAAGACGGCGTGCGGGCGTTCCAGATCAAGGGTGGCCGCAATCCAGAGCGGGATGTTCGCACAGTCCATGCTATCCGAAAGGCAGTCGGAACCGATGTATTCCTGCGTCTTGATGCCAACCAAGGCTATCACCGCGCCAAAACGGCGCAACGGATTTTGGCGCAAATGGATGGCATGCTGGACATGGTGGAACAACCAGTGCGGGATATCGCCGATATGGCAGAGCTGCGCCTGTTGAGCGATGTTGATGTCATCGCTGACGAAAGCTGCTGGGATGAATATGACGCACTTTCTTTGGTCAGTCGTAAGGCCGCCGATGCGATTTCGATTTATCTTGCCAAGGCGGGTGGCATAGCCCGGGCGCGCCGGGTCGCCGCTATTGCCGAGGCGGCTGGGCTGCCATGCGACGTGAATGGTTCGATTGAATCGGCCATTGGAACGGCCGCAAATATGCACTTTGCCATCGCTACCAAGGCGGTATCGCTGCCCTGCGTGACTTCTGTGACGGCGCCTGCGGGTAAGATCACCAACAAGACGGGCGGGCACTACTACCTCGACGATGTGGTCGATGAGGCGTTTCCGTTCGCGAATGGTGGGCTGCGACCGCCTGAAGGTCCGGGCTTGGGGTTGAGGATCAATCGGCAAAAGCTCGAACGGTTTAGAGAGGAGGGAACCAAGTCATGATCCCCTTTGAACTCAACCAAGCCGAGGCAGAACCGCGCGTCATCAGTTTGACGCGCGCATTGGTGGCGGTCGGCGCGCAGTCTGGTGACGAAGGCAAGGTGGCTGATCTGGTCGAAAAGGCGATGATTGAATTGGGGTATAGAGATGTTTCCCGAGACAGGCTTGGCAATGTAGTGGGATATGTTGGCCCCAAAGATGTCGGCGTTACGTTGCTATTCGACAGCCATATGGATGTTGTGCCAGTGACGGGAAAATGGAGCGTCGAGCCCTTTGGTGGCGAGTTGCGCGACGGGCGTCTGTACGGCCGCGGCACCACCGATATGAAAGGCGCCCTTGCGGCATCCCTTTGTGGCGTGGCCGAGGCAGCAAAGATGGGTAAGCTGACCAAAGCGGTTGCTGTCAGCGCGTCGGTCTTGGAAGAAACAGTCGAAGGCCGCGCACTGGGCGAGGTTCTTGATGTCGCAAACCCCGAGATGATTGTAATCTGCGAGCCGTCATCGCTCAGTATTAAGACCGGCCAAAGAGGGCGGATTGAGATTATTCTGGATGTAGCTGGAATACCGGCCCATGCGGCGCATCCCGATCGCGGCAAGAACGCAATTTCGCTTTCAGCAATTGCACTTGCCGCTATCGAAAACATGCAGCTGACCGAAGACCCGGTCTTTGGCCCAATGGTTATGGTGCCAACAGATATAAAGAGCGATCCGTATCCGCTGATTTCGGCGTTGCCCAGCAGAGTGACCGTCCGATTTGATCGCAGAATAGGCATGACGGAAGACCGGACGTCGGTGTTGCAAGCACTGCGCGAAACGCTCGCCACGATTGATCCAATTGCCTTTGAAATACGCGTTTCGGCCGAACCTGTGCAAACTTACACCGGCGTCGAAGTTCAATGGGAGCGCTATCTTGCACCATGGAACCAAAGCCGCGAACAACCACTGGTGAAGGCCGCGGCCGCAAGCCTTCAGCAAGCAGGTATCGACGTAAGGTTTGGCACCTATGCTTTCTGCACAAATGGATCGGAATCTGCGGGTGAGCGCAACATACCGACCATTGGCCTGGGGCCGGGGAATGAACGGGACGCTCATATTATCGACGAGTCCATCTCGGTCGAAGAATTGACAAACGCCGTGACTGTATACCGGAACTTGGTGCTGAAAATTGCAGGAGGGAACAATGGCGGTGAGCAATGAAGGCGACATCTTAAAGATGTATCGTCAGATGGTATTGATACGTGTTGCCGAAGAAACGCTCTTGCGCCTTTTTGAAAGCGCGGAGATGCCAGGCTTCATTCACTCCTACATTGGCGAGGAAGCAACAGGAGTGGGCGTTTGCCAAGCGCTTGAGGTTAGCGATGTCATTACCTCAACCCATCGTGGCCACGGCCATGTGATCGCAAAAGGATGCGACCTCAACCATTTCTTTGCCGAACTTTACGGCCGCTCCAATGGAACCTGCAAGGGCAAGGGTGGCTCAATGCATGTCGCTGATCTTGATATTGGTGTGTTCGGTGCGAACGGCATCGTGGGTGGCGGCGTCCCCATCGCCGCGGGTGTGGCGCTCGCGGCGAGCATACGTAAGGAAAGACGCGTATCGGTCGCCTTCATGGGTGACGGCGCCACTGATATCGGTCCATTCCACGAAACGCTGAACCTTGCGGCCGTTTGGAATCTCCCTGTCGTTTTCGTAGTCGAAAACAACGGTTTTGCCGACTTCATACGGGTGTCAGACCACCAGAAGATCGACCGCATTTCAAAGCGGGCTGATGCTTATGGCATGAAAGGCGTGACAGTTGATGGCAACGATGTCGAGGCCGTTTTCATTGCTGCGACCGAGGCAGTCCGGGCCGCTAGGCGCGGTGAGGGGCCGACACTTCTGGAATGTGTGACCTATCGGTGGCGCGGTCACTTTGAGGGCGATCCGCAACCTTACAGGACTCAGGACGAAGTCGAGGAATGGAAGCTTAAGGACCCGCTCAAGGCAGCTGAAAAGCGTCTGGAAGCTTTAGGTCTCGCGGTGCAGGCCGATTTCGATGCGATTCGCAAAGAAGCAATCGCACGCGTTGAAAGCGCGGTCGAGTTCGCGCGCGCGTCGCCGCATGTGAAGCCCGAAGATGCACTGAGCGATGTTTACACCGATATGGAGGTCGAGGGATGGCAATGAGACTGGCTTATTCAAAGGCCGTAACCTTGGCGCTTGCCGAAGCAATGGATGCCGACAGTTCCGTGTTCTGCCTTGGGGAAGATGTCGGATACGGTGGCGCCTATGGCGCAACCCAAGGATTGCGAGATCGCTTTGGTGCTGACAGGGTGCGCGACACGCCCATTTCGGAAAGTGCGATTGTCGGATTCTCAGTTGGGGCAGCGATGAGCGGCATGCGGCCCGTTGCGGAAATCATGCATATGGATTTCATCGCAATCGCGATGGATCAGGTCGTAAATCAGGCCGCCAAGATGCGCTACATGTTCGGCGGCAAGGCCAAGGTTCCGCTCACAATCAGATGCGGTGTTGGCGGCTATTTGAACGCGGCCGCCCAGCACTCGCAGTCGCTTGAATCTTGGTTCGCCCATATTCCGGGTTTGAAAATCGTATCGGCAGCGACGCCGGCCGACATTCGGCAGGTTCTGCGCGACGCAATTCTGGACGACAATCCGGTGCTCGTCCTCGAGCCGCTTGGGTTATATGAAAATGTCGGTGAGGTGCCCGAAACATATGCGCGCAAGAAGATCGGCTATTGTGATGTGAAGCGTCGGGGCGAAGACGTCACGCTGATAACCTGGGGCCGAACTGTAACAGAAGTTCTGGAAGCCGCCGAAACATTGGCACGAGACCAGATCGACTGCGAAGTCATCGACCTGCTATCGATCTCACCCTGGGACAAGAAAACCGTGCTCGAAAGTGTCTGGCGGACCAATCAGGCGGTCGTCGTCCACCAAGCCCATCGGACAGCCGGGTTTGGTGCGGAGGTGGCCGCGACGATCATGGAAAAAGCTTTCAAAGAGCTTGATGCGCCAGTGATGCGGATTGGTGCGCTTGACACACCCATTCCCTTTGCACCGGCGATGGAGCGATACGTGCTGCCGACCGCTGAACGCATCGTGAGCGAAGTGAAAAAGTTGTTCTGATGGCAGCCCGGCCCGCAACGGACATTGCGATAGGGAAGGTCAGGCAAAGAGTGCGGAGATATCTGGAATGCACCTTACGCATACAAATAGCGAACTGACAAGAAAAGCAGCGCAGATCCTCGTTCATGCAGCACATCAAGCGGCGTTTTCAGAGGGGATTGCGGTTGCCGTGGTGGTTGTGGACACCGGCGGGCATCCCATCCTTGTCGATCGAATGGACGGTGCGGCGACATGTGCCGCGCCTTTGGCGCAATCAAAGGCCGAAACTGCGGCAGCGACACAAGCGTCAACAGAAGTGTGGTTCAACTCGACTCAACCCGGAGCCGCAGATTGGGGAATGAACATGGTGCTCGGCGGAAAGTTTAACGCAATGCCTGGCGGACTGCCGGTCGAGGTCGGTGGCGCCTTCGTCGGCGCCATCGGTGTCAGCGGTGGCGCGGCATCGCAAGACGTGCTTTGCGCTCGCGCTGCGCTCGCCGCGCTGGCGGAGGCAGTCTGAAGTGAACTTAGGGCTGACGGGCAAGGTTGCCGTCGTTACCGGCGGTTTTAGCGGCATTGGCGCTGCATTGGTAACCGCGCTGGAACGGGAGGGGGCATTCGTCGAAATACTGGATACTCGCACGGCCCAACCAGTTGATGTGTCCGATGAAGTACAGGTCAGCGGTGCAATTAAACGCATCGCCGACCAGCGCGGCCGGATAGATGCGCTTTTTTCAAATGCTGGCATATTGCACGCCGGTCCGACTGAATCCTTTTCGCTGAATGAATTTGACCGGATAATCGCGGTCAACCTGCGGGGCGCGTTCATCGTAGCACGGGCATGCCTTCCGTATTTGCGGATGACCAAGGGTGCCATGGTGTTCACGTCATCGACGTCGGCCCTCATCGGATCCGGGGGCGAGGCTGCTTATGCAGCATCAAAGGCCGGCATCGTCGGATTGATGCGCAGCTTGGCGGCTGAACTTGCACCCGACGGGGTGCGCGTCAACGCAGTCGCGCCCGGTTGGATAGACACGCCGTTCAATGATCCTGTCTGGCGCTATGCCCAAGCGCGTGAGGCAGAAGTCGATGCGATCATCGCTCAGATCCCGATGAAGCGGCAAGCACAGCCTGACGAAGTGGTGATGGCGATGCTGATGCTTGCTTCGCCCAGAACAACCTACACTACGGGTCAGGTCATAGCCGTTGATGGCGGTCTTTCAGTTCTGCGATAGACAATGATTTCGGAGGATAGTATATGAGCAACTATAAAATTCACTTGGTCACGATGCCCAAGTGGGGGCTCGCCATGCAGGAAGGCACGATTGTCGGCTGGCATGTCGCCGAGGGTGACAGAATATCTGAAGGCCAGCCGCTGTGTGATATCGAGACGGCAAAGATCACGAACGAATTTGACTCGCCGTTTTCCGGCGTATTGGCGCGGGTCCTAAAACCGGGTGCTTCTCTTGTGACTGTTGGCGAATTGATCGGGGTGATCGCTGATGAGGGCGCGCCCCGGCAGGAAATTGACGAAAGAGTTGCCGAGATGCTGGCGACGTACACCAAGGCGGGCGAAGACGCAGATTCCGGCCCGCAGGTGCAGAAGTTGGACACAAAGGAAGGCACCATCGCATACGTTGAAACTGGTGACCCTGATTCAAACCGCGCGGTGCTGTTCATTCACGGGTTTGGCGGTGACCACAAGAATTGGAGTCTGCTGCAATCCGAGTTGCCCGAAAGCATGCGCGCAATCGCGCTTGATCTGCCAGGCCACGGGCGCTCTGGTACGGATGTGGGAACGGGATCCGCCAAAGACATCGCCAGGGCGGTGTCTGCATTCATAGAGGCAATCGGGCTGCAACAGATTGATCTTGTTGCGCATAGTTTCGGGGCCAGTGTTGCGGCTGCGGTTGCCGCGGCAAACATGTCGAGAGTTTGTTCGATTTTCGTGATTGCCCCGCTCGCCTTCGGCGCATCTGCGGACCCAGCCTTCGTGCGCGGCTACGTGGGCGCGTATAGAAAGCGCGAAATGATACCCGTGATGGAGATGCTGTTCTCGAACCCCAAGTTTTTGAACCGCGCAATCATCAGCGACGCACTTGCCACACTTCGGAATGATGAGGCCCGTCTGGCCCTGACAAAGATCGGTGAAAAGCTGTTGGAAGCCAAGCCAGGCGAGGCCCAGCAGGACATGTTGTTTCTGCAGCAATGGCCTTCGTTAGTTGTCTGGGGCGACAGTGACCGCGTTGTTGCAATGCCCGCCGGGTTTGACGTTTTGGCAGGCGACGCCTTGAAGATCATACATGGCGCGGGGCACATGCCGCATGCAGAGGACCCATCCGCCATCGCAAAGCTGTTGAGGGCGCATCTAGTGCGGAATGATCCTTCTCGGAATTGAATTGGGATTCCCGAAGTTTTGTAATTGTGATTCAAGCCGGCCACTGGGTTGGAGGCCAGCAGCGATGACCAAGCCGTATCCGATACAGCTGCGTGAGCGTGCGGTGCGTTTTGTGAATGCGGGCGAGTGTGTTTGGGCATGGAATATTGGCTCCGACGCAGATTTGATGGTTCTGTCGCAAATTTTGCTGCGGGTAACGAAGTGACGAAGTCTGAGGTTTTCTCAGGCAGCCAAAATGGCAGACTGTTCTGCCAGTGACGGGTTTGGATTGTAGCTGGACCTTGCTTGGTGCTTGCGCATCAACCGCAACCACAAAGTTTGCGACAGAACCACTTCGATTCTATGGCGCTGCGCGAGCGCAAGTCATGCCCAACGTCGAACATCGCTCGCACAAGGGCACGAACAATCGGGCCGAGAGCTCAAGCGTGCCGCTGCGAAAGCGGGAGCGTATGATGCAACGATTTCGATCAGCCGGAGCCCTGCAGCGTTCCGCCCCGCTCGAAACACTCTGCTCTCCAGATCCAAACTTATTGCCTCCAGGCCATGATGCAGTAGAAGGCCGGCACATTGACAGCCTGAACCTCTCCGATAGTCAGGCGCGCTCCGGCAAAGTACCGTTAACCTGACATCGCCTGATTCAGATCGCGGCCTGAGTCCTGCGGACGTTCGTCGGCGTGGTGCCGGTGTACTGTCGAAACACGCGGCTGAAGTGACCCGCATTGCTGAAGCCACAGCGGAAGCCGATCTCTGCTACCTGCAGGTCGCTGGCCTCAAGAAGGGATTTTGCATAATGCACACGCAGCGTGAGATAGGCGGCCATCGGGCTGATGCCCAACTCCAAAGAGAATAGCCGCTCAAGTTGGCGTCGCGAGAAGTTCAACCTGTTCGCAATCTCGGTAACAGTTACCTTTTCCTGGATGTTGCTTTCCATCAGCAGCAGAGCCCGCTTCACCGAGCGGCTAGAGGCTTTCGGGAATAGATCGCCGACCGGCTGGACGTCGCGGACGCCTCTGATGCGGTCAAGGATCAGGATTCTGGCGGCTTTTTCGGCGGCCTTGTGGCCGATGAATTTGGAGACGAAATGGCCGGCCAGGTCGGCCGCCCCGGTGCCTCCGGCGCAGGTTGCGCGGCTCCTGTCGATGGAGAACAGGCTGTCCGCATGGGCCCGAACGTCCGGGAACGACGCCCGGAAATCCTTGATGTGGAACCAACTGACCGACGCGCTGTAGCCGTCGAGCAGTCCGTATCGGGCGAGCACGAAGCTGGCAGTGCAGAGTGCGGTCAGCGGCACACCGCGGGCCGCAGCTCTCAACAGGAAGGCTTCCTTCTCCCTGCTCAGGCTATGGTTGGCATTGAGAAGGCCGCCAACCACGACAATGTTGTCGTACTCTTCGGGATCGTCGATTTCTTTCGTCGGCAATATGTCGAGGCCGCAACTCGCGCGGATCGGCAGTCCGCGCTCGCCAACGATTTGCCAGTCGAATTCTACCCTCCGGCTGCGGTCGCCGTCATCGCCGGCAAGGCGCAGCGTGTCCACGAAGAGCGACAGCGGCGAAAGCGTGAAATCGCGCACAAGCAAAAACGCAAACTTCCTCGCCATCCCGTTATGATCCGACTAAGGCGTTCCCGCTTTTGATGGAATCATCAAAAGCACAGGACAACGCGACAATTCAATAACCTGGAGCGCATCTGCGTCTCCGTGAAATGCTGATGCGCTCTAGGTGGCTGGCGATATCCATCGGGACCTCAGAATGTCGGTGGGGTGTTTACCCAAATGATCCGGCAGTCCTTGTCGCCATGGCACTTGAAGGAATGGCTCAGATCCGACTTGAAGAAGAAGCTGTCGCCCTCTCGAATGACATGCGTTTCAGCGTTCACCTTTAACTCTAGCGCGCCGTCGAGCACATAACCGGTCTCCTCTCCCACGTGCTGGTAGGGGCCGCACCAATTTCCGTTGGCGGGCACGTGCCAGATATGGGCTTCGAGCAGTCTGCCGTCTTCAAATGGAACAAGTATTTCGGCCATCGTGCCGTCTCCCTCGACGGGTTCGTCATTCGAATACTTCGGCCGTTTGCCCTGCTTGTAGACGACGAAGGACGTGACGTCCGGCGGAGTCAGGAGCTCGGGCACTGATATTTCAAGAGCCTTGCAGAGACGGTGCAGCGTTGTCAGCGAAGGCATGACGATGTTGTTCTCTATCCGAGAAAGCAGGCTTTCCGAGCACCCCGCGCTGTCGGCGAGATCCTTCAGCCGCATTCGCCTTGACCGCCTCTCATAGCGCAGCCTGACGCCAATATTGGGAAGGCCCTCGGCATCGTCCGTCGAAAGCGATTCGGAAGGAAGGGGCATGGTTTTCTCAAAAGCCTTTGTCATGTCTCACGTGAGCCCTTTTATAGTCCACCCTCGGTCGTTTCTCTATGCAAGCTGCCGATCCTCCGAGCAAGAGGCGGCAAGGCCCTAGTCCTTTGCCCTTGGCAATCGGCCAACCTTCGCATTCGGCCTTGCGACGAACTGATTTGATAATCGGATGACCATCTGCCGCCCCTATGTGCTCTCGAAATGAATACTTTGCAAGTCAATTGCCAAATGAGGTCGCCAAGCTAGCTGTCTTGCAAGCCATCGGTTTTGCGGCGGCTTCGACTGCATGTTGCAAAATTATATAATAATTACAGAATTTTAAGTGACGACCGTAAGCGCGGCGAGAGCGTCTTTCAGGGTCGTCCGGCACGATCTGCTGAAAAATGCTGTCGCTTACAATTCTGACTCGACAATCGAAAAAATGTCAAGTACGTTGCGTTTCATGCAAGTCACTTTCATAGGGATGTGAAGATGAGTGTGATTGGAATCGATACTGGCGGAACGTTCTGCGATCTCGTCATCATTGATCGTGAGGGACGGGCGTCAGTCCAGAAGTCGCCGTCCACGCCGTCGGATAATTCCAAAGGCGTTTTTGACGTACTCGACGTCGCCAAGTCCGCAGCGCCTGAGAGCGCCGGCACTTTCTTTTCCGAAATCACCGCGCTCGCACTGGGAACAACCATCGCCACAAACACCGTGGTCACTCACAGCGGCTCGCCCATCGGGTTGCTGACGACCCGCGGACATGGTGACATGCTGTCGATAATGCGCGTCAACGGCCGCGTGGCCGGCCGTCCGCTTGCGGAGATTCAAAACTACTCGATCACTGAAAAACCCAAGCCCATCGTTTCGAAGACGCTGATCTTAGAACTCGACGAGCGTATCGACTCGACCGGCGAGGTCATTATCGCGCTTGACCCTGCTCAGGTCGAGGCTGCAGCCGATGCGCTTGTTGCGGCGGGTGTCAAGAGTATCGCGGTTTCACTGCTATGGGGCTTTCGCAACCCGGTTCACGAAAAAGCCATAGAAAGCCTAATCCGAAACCGTCATCCGGGGATATTCGTTTCGCTCGGTAGCGACCTGTCGCGGCGCCTTGGGGAATACGAGCGAACCGAGGCGGCGGTCATCAACGGCTATGTTGCGGCGGCCGTCCAGGACTATCTCGACAAAGTCTCCTCCGGCCTGCGCACCAAGGGTCTGCCACAACTTCCCTTTATTATGCACACCGCCGGCGGCGTCGGCACTGAGGTCAGCGCCCGCAACCGCCCGATCACCACTCTGTTTTCAGGGCCGGCCGGCGGCATAGTGGCCTCCAAGAGAGTCTGCGATGCAGCCGGCTTCAAGGACGTGATCTGCGCAGATGTCGGCGGGACCACCTTTGACGTCGGCTTGATCGTCAACGGACGCGCATTGCTGCGCAACACGACGATCATCGACCAACGCGTGATGTACTGCTCAACAATTGACGTCGTTTCGATCGGCGCGGGTGGCGGCAGCATCGCCAAAGTCGATCCGTCAAGTAAGCGGCTGCTCGTCGGCCCGCAGAGCGCGGGTGCAGTACCTGGTCCCGCTTGCTATGGACGCGGAGGTGATTTTCCGACGGTCACTGACGCTAACTTGATCCTCGGCTACATGGACCCTGAGGGTTTTCTGGGCGGCCGGTTCTCGCTCAGCCGCGATGCAGCGGTCACGGCGCTGTCCAAGCATGTTGCTGAGCCGCTGGGTATTTCCGTCGAGCAGGCTGCGATCGGTATCTTCTCAATCGTCAATGCCAAGATGGCTGATCTCGTGCGCAAGGTGACTGTCGAGCGCGGCCTCGATCCGCGTGACTTCGTGCTCTGTGCTTATGGCGGCCTCGGACCCCTGCACGCGCCTTTTTATGGGCAGGATCTGAACGTCAAGGCAGTGATGATCCCGCTCGGCGAACTGTCATCGGTGTTCAGCGCTTACGGCATTGCGACCGCCGATCTCATGCATGTTCACGAACTCTCATTGAATATGCGCGAACCCTTCAGCTCGAGGGAATTGGACCAAGCCTTCGGGCAGCTTGCGGCAGAAGCCAATGCCGAGCTGCAAGAAGATGGTGTCGCTCAGTCCGATCGGCTCATACGCCGCTTTATAGAGGTACGCTACGTCGGCCAGCTCAACGAGATGACGGTCGAGGTGCCCGGCCACATCGACGACACGTTCGACATCCGCCACAAGTTCGAGGAGTTGTACGTCGAGGCATTCGGCCCGGGCGCCGCTTGGAAGACAGCGCCGATCGAGATCGTCGGCTGTCGGCTCGAGGCATTGGGCAAGCGCCAGCAATTTTCACTGGCGAACTTGCCGGAGGCGGGATCGATCAAAAGCCACGCCACGCGGGATGTGTTTTGGCCGCAGGCCGACGGCTTTGTCGAAACGCCGATCTATTCGGGGACCGTTCTGTTGGCTGGAGCAATGCTTGACGGGCCGGCAGTGGTCGAGTTTGCAACGACGACAATCGTCGTGCCGCCGGGCTGGCAGTGCAAGACTGACCAGGTAGGAAATCTGATGCTCAACAAAAAGCCCGAAGGAGTCGCAGCATGAGCTGGGTGGCGGGAGCAGAACGATATTACGGCGAATTGACGCCATCCGATGAGCTGAAGATCGCCCCAAAACTTCATCTCCACCGGCCCGAGACCTTGCCAGATGTGGACTTCATAACGGAAGAAGTCCTCAGCCACCGGCTTTGGCACATCTGCGACGAAGCGGGGCTCACGATCCGCCACATTTCCGGCTCGCCGGTGGCGACTGAGGCTAACGACTTCATGACCGTCATCGCCGATGAAAATGGCGATGTCGCCTTCATGACGCCGTACCTGCTCTACCAGGGCACCGTCTTCGAGCCGATGATCAAGTGGACGCTGCAGAACCGCTCCGAGAGCCCGGGCATCGAAGATGGCGATATGTTTCTGTGCAACGACCCCTGGGTCGGCGCCGTGCACCAGAACGACGTGGCGGTGTTTGCCCCGATCTTTGACGATGGCAAGCTTTTCTGCTGGGTCGGCGCCTCAATCCACGAGGTCGATGTTGGCGGTTCCGCTCCCGGCAGTTTTTCCATTCATGCGCAGGATGTTTTCGGCGAAGTGTCGCCCCTGCCGCCGGTCAAGATCATGCGCCGTTTCGAGCTCCAGTCGGACATCGAAGATCTCTATACACGCCGGTCCCGGCAACCGCTGCTTCTGTCGCTGGATCTGCGCGCCAAGATCGCTGCGAACAACGTCGCGCGCACGCGCATCCTTGAGGCCATAGAGCGTTACGGCGCTGATACCGTGAAGGCGGTTATGCGCCGAGTCATGGATCGCGCGGAAAGCTCGCTCAGAGCGCGCTTGCGCGAAATACCCGACGGCATCTGGCGTCACGTCGACTTTCAAGAGGTTGCCTCTGCGGGTGATCGCGGCCTCTACGCCGCGCGGCTCGAAATGACCAAGATCGGCGACGAACTCCACTTCGACTTTACAGGTTCAGCCGCTCAAGCCGGCATCATCAATTCTGCGACGGCCGGGACCCGCGCCGGCGTGTTTGCCGCACTTCTCCCCATACTCGTCGGCGAAATCCCATGGGCCCCAGGTGGCCTTCAGCGCTGTCTGAAGATCACCAACCCGCGCGGCACGATCCTGAATGCGGAATACCCAGCCGCGGTTAGCATGGGGTCGATCACGGGCACCTGGCTTGCCCACAATTGCGCGCATGCGACGATCTCGAAAATGCTTCTGACCAGCCCGAAGCACCGCAGCCGGGCAATGTCGGGCGGCGGAGGGTCGTGGCCGGCCATGCAGCTCTTCGGCTGGGACAAGACGGGCTATGCCTTCGTGACACAGTTTCAAGAAGCCAATTTGACCGGATTCGGCGCACGCACATTCGCTGACGGGGTCGATACCGCGGGAGCCTACTGCATCCCTTCAGCGCGCGTGCCAAATGTTGAAGCGACAGAATTGACGTGGCCGCTGCTCGTACTTTATCGGGGTGAGGCCATCGATACTGGCGGTGCTGGTCGCTGGAGGGGCGGTCTCGGCGGCAAGTTCGCCTTCGTGCTTCACAAGACGAACAAGGAATTCACCCACGTCTCGGCTGCTTTCCATGTCGCGATCCCCAACGGCGGCGCCTTGAGCGGAGGCCTGCCGGGTGCGTCGGTTACCTACCGCATCAAGCGCGACACCAATGTCTGGAGCCAGATTGCCGCGGGCGCACTTCCGCAGGACATCGATGAGCTCAGCGGCACGCTCGACATCCTGCATCCAAAGTCGCAGACGACCCAGTCGTTCAACGACGTCTATGCCATCAACTTCTTCGGCGGCGGCGGCTATGGCGATCCCCTCGACCGCGAGCCACAGCGCGTCGCTGCTGACGTGACCGAAGGCGTCGTCTCGTTCCAGGCGGCCGAGCGACTCTATGGCGTTATCGTGAGTGAGGGCAAGCTCGATCAGGACGGCACCACTCGGCGCAGGGCTGCGATCCGCGAACAGCGCCTATCCGGAGCCGGGAGGACGTCGCCGACAGCGCGTGCCGGCGAGGACGCGCCGGGCGACGTCCATATCAACGAGTATCTCAAGATCTCGGACAGACGTATCGTTTGCCGCTGCGGCCAAGACTGCGGCCCAGTCGGCGAAAACTACAAATCCTCATTGATTATGAAGTCGGTCCCGTTCACCGAACTGTCCCCGGCCAACCGCAATCCGTCGGACTACATCGATGAGCCGGTGGAATTTCGCATTTTCATCTGCCGCGGCTGCGGCACCCAGGTCGAGTCCGAGGTCGCGGTGACGCGCGAGGCGCCGATCTGGGACGTGCAACTCATCCAAGAAGAATTTCACGCGAACCAACGCGTGCTCGAGAATTCAAAAAAGTCCAACGAAAGGAACAAGTCATGAGATGGAGAACTTTGTTAATCGCCGCGCTTCTGCTTGGGACATCCTCGGCAGCTTACTCGGCGGACGCCATAAAGATTGGCGTCGACGGGCCGTTCACCGGCCCCTCCGCACGCATAGGTCTCGACATCCAGAACGGCACCAAGATGGCGATCGATGATGCCCGCGCCGCCGGTGAATTGCCGGTGATGGTTGACGGGGAAAAGCGCGACATCGAACTCGTCTGGATCGATGATGAATCATCGCCTGAAAAAGCCGTGAAGGCTTATCGTGATGCAATCGCGCGGCAAGGAATCGAACTCATGCTGAACGGCTGGCATGGATCCGTTGGCCTTGCGCTCGTCGATATATCCGCTGCCGATGAAATCATCTCCTTTGGCAACCTGGCGGCTCCCGAAGAGATTTCCGAGCAGATCACCAAGAACAACTACACTCATTGGTTCAAAGGCTGGCCGGCGCCAAAGTCGATGTCCGGTCTTTATGTGGATGCCGTCGAAGAGTTCATCGCGCAGGGCAAATGGAAGCCCGCGGCAAAGAAGGCCGCCGTTGTCGTTGAAGATACCGATTGGGGCCGCACGTGGGGGGAGGCCATCATCGGCAGGCTGAAGGAAAAGGGATGGGAGGTCGTCGCTGAGGACGTCGCCAAGGCCGACGAGACGGAGTTCAATGCGCTGCTGACCAAATACAAGGCGGCCGGCGTCGAGTTCACAGCCTTCACCCTTAACGCTCCGTCCTCCGCCGCCGCGCTCGTCAAGCAACACTATGGCGCCGGCGTCAAGGGCCTTCTGGCGGCAGACGGTTTGGGGTGGGCCTCGAACTGGTATGAGATGACCGGCGAAGCCTCCAATGGCGTCATTTCCATGGATAGCCCGCGCGTTCTGACCGACGATGAAAAGAAGTGGAGCGAGCGTTTCAAGGCAGCGTACGGCGCCGACCCGTCACCGGCGGCCTCGGGCCACGCCTACGACTACACCCGCATGCTGATCAAGGGATTGGCAACCGCCGGCACACTCGAGAAGGCCAAGCTCAGCGACACATTGCTGAACTCGGAATACAAGGGGGTGTGGCAGTTCTACAGCTTTGCCAAGAAGCCCGGCGATGGCGCCGTCTCCGCTTATGAGGTCAAGGCGGGCCCGTTCATGAAGGGGTTCTCGTTCCCGATGGTGCAATATTACGACGGCAAGGACACAGTCGTTTGGCCAACAGAATTCGCGCAGGGCGAGTTCAAAGGTCCTTCCAGGTGACCTGAGCGAGATCGGGGAGGCGCCGCTCGCTTCCCCGATCTCGGATATTGCTTCATCAAGTTTGGCGGCCGATCCAATTCGACCGCTGATGCCATGCCCACGCCACGCTGCGATCTGGGAGGAAAACGATGTCGGATGTGATTCTTGAAGTCCGGGACGTGCATTTGTCCTTTGGCGGCGTCAAGTGCCTGACGGCCGTGAGTTTTGCCGTCAATCATGGAATGGTTCTCGGTTTGATCGGACCCAACGGCGCCGGCAAGACCACCATCTTCAATGTTATCAATGGCATCTATCGCGCGGACCAAGGCTCGGTTTGGTTGTCCGGTCAGCAAATCAGCGGCAAGACACCCGCCCAGATTGCTCGGCTTGGCGTTTCGCGCACCTTTCAGGTGGCGCGCACCTTCAATGACATGACGGTCGAAGAGAACCTGCGCGCCGGGCTTGTGCGTGAGCGAATTTCAAACGAGGCGATGGATCACCGGATCGCCGAGATGCTGGCGATGGTTGGCTTTGGGCACCTTGCCAACCAGATCACCGGCAGTCTTCCGGACGGGCAGCGCAAGCTGCTCGAAATACTGCGCGCCATCATGATCGAGCCGAAGGTTCTGATCCTGGACGAACCCTTTGCCGGCGTTGGTCATGAAGTCATTGAAATGATCATCACCATCATCCGTTCGCTTGCCGCGCGCGGTGTCACGTGCCTTGCCATCAGTCACGACGTCGCATCCCTGCCAAGGCTCTGCCAGGACATCCTGGTGCTGGTGGCCGGCCAGGTGATGACCCGCGGCACCATTGACGAAGTCAAGGCCGACGCCCGCGTCGTCGAAGCGTATTTGGGAGCTTGAGCCATGAGCGCATCCGCACTTGCCGTCGACAATATCCGCGCCGGTTACGGCAGGGGAGCGGACGTTTTGAAGGGCGTATCCCTGCGTGTCGGGGCCGGGGCGGTGGTCGGCCTTCTCGGCGCCAACGGCGCGGGAAAATCGACGCTGCTCAATACGATTTGCGGGTTTATCCGGCCGCGCGCAGGCACTGTCGCCTTGTCCGGCAAAGACATCACCGGTCTTAAACCCGACCGTCTGCCGGCCAATGGCATTGGCTATATGATGGAAGGCCATTCCGTATTTCCGGGTCTTACGGTTCTGGAGAACCTGCTGCTTGGCACATGGTCAACACGCCTGAGCCGCGCAGACCGCTCAAACGTGATTGAACAGGCCTTCGAGCGCGCGCCAATTCTGCGCACCAAGAAATCC
>JANNRN010000432.1:0-7192 GCA_031401375.1 Phyllobacteriaceae bacterium
CGGTGGAAACGATCGAACGAGCAGCCATGACAACCTCCGTGTTGGGCCGCGGGGAGACTTCCCCGAGAAATGCGGGCGCAATTGCCCTGAACGCTTGGCAGGTCTCCTGGCTCGCGGGTCCAAGGTCCTGTCCGCCTTCCCAGAAATCCCGTTAAGGTTCCCAGTGGCATGTTGGACAATCCCTCACCGCTCTACAGTCGCGGGGTCGGCTGTGATCGAAGCGCCCTGATGGGTACGCCCGCCACATTCCCTTTGAATTCCTCCAGCTCTCGCTTTCGGAAACCAATCGTGTGCTGTGTTGATACGCGGGCGTCGAGGCTCATGTCAATCGAGCGCGCGACACGAAAGCATCGGCAAACGACGCTAGCGCGCCGCGTCCAACAACCTTCCAACGCCCAACGCGTCAAGCTCCTCGGCAATCTCGTCCAAAGCGGTGCCCACGTCCGTCCAATAAACGCTGGATGAAGAAGAAATGCCGATGAAGTGCAAAAATTTCGCCCGGAACGCGTCTGAAGCAAACAGGCCGTGCAGATAGGTTCCGACGACCTTGCCGTCCGCGGAAACCGCACCATCGGGCCGGACCCCAATCATCGAGAATGGCCGCGCGCAATCAGGCCCGGACGATCGCCCGATATGGATTTCATAGCCATTGATTTCAGCGCCAAAAATCTCCGAATGCGCGACCACATTGCGCACCGCCTTTTCAGGGTCCATCACTGTCGTCACATCAAGCAGGCCAAGACCTTCAACCGTTGACGGTGAACCTTCAAGGCCCTGCGGGTCGGAGATTTCACGGCCAAGCATCTGAAAACCACCACAAACGCCCAGAACCGGCTTTCCAAGCCCATGATGACGAAGCACAGCTTCATCCCAGCCATTGCGCCGCAGACCCGCCAGATCGGCAATTGTCGATTTTGAACCGGGGATGATGATGAGCACAGCATCGCCAGGAACTGCGTCACCTGCCTTGACCATGACGAGATCGACGCCCGGTTCGTTTATCAGCGGATTAAAATCATCAAAATTCGAAATCCGGTCGAGCACCAGCACCGCAATCTTTGCGCGGCCATTTTGAGCGGATTGGAGGCGCTCGAGAATGACGGAATCCTCCGGTGGGAGACGCGCGGCTTGCTTCAGCCAGGGCACCACACCGAAACACGGCCATCCGGTATGGCCGGTAACCACCTTGAGCCCATCATCAAACAGCGAGATGTCGCCGCGGAACTTGTTGATGAGAAAACCGGCGATCATCCGCCGGTCTTCCTCCGGCAAGATTGCGTATGTGCCCACCAGAGAAGCGATGACCCCGCCCCGGTCAATGTCGCCGACAAGCACCACCGGCACATCGGCGCGCGTGGCAAAGCCCATATTGGCAATGTCACCGGCGCGAAGATTGATCTCGGCGGGTGAACCGGCGCCCTCGACAATGATGAGGTCGCTGTCCTTTTTAAGTGTTTCAAATGATTGCAGGACAGCATTCATCAGTTCCGGTTTCAGGCGCTGATAGTCTCTGCCCTTGGCCGTTCCCCAGACCTTGCCCTGCAAAATGATCTGCGAACCCGTCTCGGATTGCGGCTTGAGCAACACCGGATTCATGTGCACTGATGGCGCGACGCCACAGGCATACGCCTGCAGCCATTGCGCCCGCCCGATCTCGCCGCCATCGTCCGCCACCGCCGCATTGTTTGACATGTTCTGCGGTTTGAACGGCTTGACCCTGAGGCCGCGATGACGCGCAAGGCGGCAGAGGCCCGCGACGAGCACCGTCTTGCCAACATCCGAACCTGTTCCCTGCAACATGATGGCGCGTGTCATGAAAGGCCAATATCCGAGCCAGTGCGCGTGCGCCAGTTCCGCTGCGAAAAGCAATTCATTAATTTCGCTATGAAATTAATTGATGCAGCATAAACTTGGTCTTCGGGAGGAAGGGGTATGGCGGCAATTGCATTTATCGGGCTTGGCAATATGGGCAATCCCATGGCCGCAAACCTCGTGAAGGCCGGTCACGCCGTCACCGGATTTGACCTTGCCGAGGCGAGCCGCGAAATCGCCAGAAATAACGGCGTTGACATCAAACAGAGTGGCGCGGCGGCCGTGGCGGACGCGGACGCCGTCATTACCATGTTGTATGACGGGCCGAAGGTTCTGAACGTTTACGCCGAGCTGGGCGCCATGGCAAAGCCCGGCGCCATTTTCATTGATTGTTCGACCATCGAGGTTGGCGACGCCCGCGAGGCGCACAAGATAGCAGCCGACTATGATCATGCCTCCGTGGACTCGCCCGTATCAGGCGGCGTGGCCGGGGCGCGGGACGGCACACTGACTTTCATGGTTGGCGGCACGCCAGCAGCCTTTGAAAGGGCAAAGCCCTTTCTCGAACCGATGTGCGAACGCATCATCCATTGCGGAGGCGATGGCGCGGGCCAGGCGACAAAAATCTGCAATAATCTCATGCTTGGCATTTCCATGCTCGGCGTTTCCGAGGCGTTCCTGCTTGCCGAAAAACTCGGCCTTTCCGAACAGGTTCTGTTCGATGTGTCCACCAGCCGGGCAGGAATCAGCCGCGCCCTGCTCAGATACTGTCCGGTTCCAGGGCCTGTTCCGACGTCTCCGGCGAATTTTGGCTACCGGCCCGGATTCACTTCTGCACTCATGTCAAAGGACTTGAAACTGGCGCAAGCTGCGGCACAGAAGACATCGGCGATCACCCCTCTGGGCACACTCGCCTCGCAGCTCTTCGCCTTGTTCAATGCCAACGGCAATGGCGCCAAGGACTTCAGCGCCATCATCACCATGCTGCGCGGCATGGGCAAGCCGTGAAAAAATACCGCGTAAAGCAAAAAAAATCGCGGATTAACCAATACTTAGGCTCTCGATAACCCGCCGGTAACGATGTGCCATTACAAATGATCGTGAGGCGGCAATCAAACGCCGTCAACGCTCCGGATCAGGTATTGCGTACCGGAGCATTAGTTTCCTTCGCAAGCGTTTGTATCGCGAAGGCCATGCGTAATTGTGGCGAACCGCGTTCCTGTGAGAAATCAGAGGAACGCGGTTTTCGTTTGCGCGTCAGGAACTGGTCCGCAACATCCTCTCAGCCGCGTCAAGCGCCTTGACGATACGGCCAATCGCCAAGTCAACCGTTTCCTTCGTCCAGACCAATGGCGGCGACAGGATCATCGTGTCATTGACCGCGCGCATCATCATGCCGTTCTTGATGGCTTCGTCGCGCACCAGATAAGCCGCACCCTGCGCCTCGGTGAAGCGCTCGCGCGTTTCTTTGTCCTTGACGATTTCAATCGCGCCAAGCAGGCCGAAAGTACGCACTTCGCCAACGATGCCGTGGCCTGCGACCGTCTCAGTCAGCCGCGCGGCAAAATACGGGCCTGTATCGTTCTTGACCCGGTCGATCAGTCCCTCACGCTCGATAATGGCAAGGTTTTCCAGCGCCACGGCGCAGCAAACCGGGTGACCCGAATAGGTGTAGCCGTGATTGAAGTCGCCGCCTTTGTTGACCACCACGCTCGCCACGCGGTCCGAGACCAGCAGCGCTGATAAGGGCAGATAACCCGAGGTCAGCGCCTTGGCCGTCGTGATCATGTCGGCTTCGATGCCCATCGATTGGGCGCCAAACCAGGCTCCGGTGCGCCCATAACCTGTAATCACCTCGTCCAGCATCAGCAGAATGTCGTACTTCTTGCAGATGCGCTGGATCTGCGGCCAATAGCTTGCCGGTGAAATCTTGACGCCGCCTGCGCCCATGATCGGCTCGCCAATGAACGCCGCCACATTGTCGGCGCCCGCTTCAAGGATGGCATCTTCCACGGCTTTGGCGGCGCGAAGGCCGAAATCATGGTCACTCTCGCCCGCATTGGCCAGTTCGAAAGCATAAGGCGGCATCACATGAACAATGTTGGGAATGCCGCCGTAGAGCTGATCATGCATGCCCTGCATGCCGCCGAGCGAGGAACCGGCAATGGTTGAACCGTGATAGGCCATCTTGCGTGAAATGATGCGGTTCTTCGAAGGTTTTCCCTCGACAGCCCAATAATGGCGGGCAAGCTTCAGCGCCGTGTCATTGGACTCAGAACCTGACGATCCGAAGAACACCTGATTGATATGCGGCGGTGCGATCTCGGCAAGTTTCTGCGCCAAGAGCACCGGGCTTGGCGTCGCGCATTTGAAGAAGGAATTGTAATAGGGCAGTTCGATCATTTGGCGGTAGGCGACTTCGGCCAGCTCCTTGCGGCCATAGCCAATATTGACGCACCACAGACCCGCCATTCCATCAAGGATTTCAAAGCCTTCCGCGTCATAGATGAACGGGCCTTCGGCGCGCACGATCATGCGTGAACCAGCTTCCCGCAGGCTTTTGTTATCGGTGAAAGGATGCAGGTGATGCGCGGCGTCAATCGCTTGCAACTGTTTGAGCGAATAGTTTTGATAGGACATGGAAATCTCCCGTAAAATGTTGAAAATCATGTGATATTCAAGAAAACGGGAATTCAGTGCGGGCTGTAGCCGATCCGCGCGCAAAGGCGAAGCAATTCCAGACGGCCGGTAAGCCGGGACTCAACCACTACAAACCAACCGTTCCCGACATGAAAGTGCTGCTGCATCAGGCAATTCTAGCCCTTCCATGGCTTTATGCAAGCACGGGTGTCGGTTTCAAAAGATCACAGGTCGTTCCATATTGTGTAAGATGCGCGCGTTCCCGCGATTGTCGATGGGGTCGAATGAGGGCGCCAATATGCCGAACACCGCCGCAATGCATCAACATAGCAACCCGATCCTATCAACCCTCGCTGAAGAACTCGCGGAAATCCGCGAGAACTCGCTGTGGAAAACCGAGCGTCCGTTGAGCTCGCCACAATCGGCGCACATCAGGGTGGCCGGCGGACGACAGGTGCTCAACTTCTGCGCCAACAACTATCTCGGCCTCGCCGACCATCCCGATTTGATCGCCGCCGCAAAACAGGCGCTCGACACGCACGGCCTTGGCATGGCTTCGGTCCGTTTCATTTGCGGAACCAATGACCTGCATGGCGAACTTGAAGCGAAAATCGCCAGCTATGTCGGCCAGGAGGACGCCATCCTTTATGCTGCCTGTTTCGATGCCAATGGCGGTGTGTTCGAGCCGCTATTTGGCGAAACGGACGCCATCATTTCCGACAGCCTCAACCACGCCTCGATCATCGACGGCATCCGCTTGTCCAAGGCGGCGCGCTACCGTTATGCCAATGGCGACATGGATGATCTGGAAGTGCAGTTGAAGGCTGCGCGTCAGAACAGCGCCCGCCGGATTGTCATTGTCACTGACGGCGTGTTCTCGATGGACGGCTATTTCGCCAATCTGCCCGACATCCGCAAATTGGCCGACATTTATGGTGCGCTGATCATGGTCGACGATTGTCACGCCACCGGTTTCATTGGTCATCAGGGCCGCGGCACACCGTCGAAATTCGGCGTTTCAGTTGACATCCTGACCGGCACGCTCGGCAAGGCGCTCGGCGGCTCGATGGGCGGCTACATTGCCGCCGCCAAACCGATCATTGACCTGATGCGCCAGCGCTCGCGGCCCTATCTTTTCTCCAACTCCCTGCCCCCGGCCATTACCGCTGCCGCCTCAAGGGCGATTGATCTGGCGCAAGCCGGCGATCATCTGCGCCAGCGCCTGTTTGAAAACATGCATCGTTTCCGCACCGGGATGAGCACTGCCGGTTTCTCGCTCTTGCCTGGCGACCATCCAATCATTCCGGTCATGCTCGGCGAAGCAAAAGTGGCGCAGGATCTGGCGGCAAGACTGTTTGAACACGGCATTTATGTTTCGGGATTTTTCTTCCCCGTCGTGCCGAAGGGAAAGGCCCGCATCCGCACGCAAATGTCGGCCGCCCATTCACCTAAGGACATCGACGCCGCCATCTATGCGTTCACGCAGGCCGGCAAGGAATTGGGAGTGATATGATGATAATTCCGGTGACAGTAATTCCGGTGACAGTGCACTTAATTGCACGGACGCGACGGTCTCAAAATCAATCGAATATGCTTGTGCAATTAAGTGCACTGTCACCGGAATTATCATCATGCGCGCACTTGTAAAAGCCGAACGCGCCGAGGGCCTTGTCATGCGCGACGAACCGGTGCCCGTCATCGGAGCTGACGAAATCCTCATCAAGGTTGCCAAGACCGGCATTTGCGGCACCGACCTTCATATCTGGAAATGGGATGCCTGGGCGCAAAAAACCATTCCGGTGCCCATGGTTGTCGGCCATGAATATGCCGGCGTTGTCACCGAAATCGGCAGTCATGTGCGCACCGTCAGGATCGGTGACCGCGTATCCGGCGAAGGTCATCTCATCGGCATGAAAAGCCGCATGGCGCGGGCGGGTCACTTTCATCTTGATCCGGAGACGCAAGGCGTCGGCGTCAACGTGCCGGGCGCCTTTGCGGAATATGTGAAAATCCCTGCCTTCAACGCCATCCACCTGCCGAAGGAAGTCGATGACGAAATCGGCGCGATCCTTGATCCTCTCGGCAATGCTGTACACACGGCTTTGTCCTTCGATCTGGTCGGCGAGGATGTTCTGATCACTGGCGCTGGCCCCATCGGCATCATGGCCGCCGCCGTCTGCCGCCATGTCGGCGCGCGGCACGTGGTCATCACCGATGTCAACGACTACCGCCTGTCGCTCTGCAGCGAGGTGTGCGACGCTGTCACCGTCAATGTTGCCAATGAGGACTTGCAGGACGTGATGCACCGGATCGGCATGGTCGAGGGCTTTGACATCGGGCTTGAAATGTCCGGCGCGCCGAAAGCCTTCGACCAGATGGTCGATCACATGATCATGGGCGGCAAAATCGCCATGCTCGGCATCCCCTCCGGCCCGACCACTGTTGACTGGAACCGGGTGATCTTCAAGGCGCTGACCATCAAGGGCATCTATGGCCGCGAGATGTTCGAAACCTGGTACAAGATGATCGCCATGCTGCAATCGGGCCTTGATGTGCGCAAGGTCATCACGCACCGGATGAAGGCGGAAGACTACGCGCAAGGGTTTGCGCTGATGAAACAAGGCGGGTGCGGCAAGGTTGTACTGGACTGGGGGTGAGGACCATGTTTCGCAGCAGGCCGCATGCCTATTTCATCAGTTCCGGGACCCGACGGTCCAGCGCTACGAAACAACGTTCCGAT
>JANNRN010000433.1:0-4084 GCA_031401375.1 Phyllobacteriaceae bacterium
CTGCATTGATCAGGCCAACGGGCGCGTTCCCGTCATTGCCGGCGCCGGGTCGAACAATACCGAGGAAGCGATTGATCTGGCCAAACACGCGGAAAAGGTTGGCGCGGATGCCGTTCTGGTGGTCACGCCCTACTACAACAAGCCCAGTCAGCGCGGCCTCTATGCTCATTACTCTGCCATCGCCAAAGCCGTGCGCCTTCCGATCGTCATCTACAATATTCCCGGACGTTCGATCATCGACATGACGCCGGAGACGATGGGTCAGCTGGTGCAGAATCACAAGAACATCATTGCGGTCAAGGACGCGACCGGCAAGGTCGAGCGCGTCTCCGAACAGCGCCAGACCTGCGGAAAGTCCTTCATTCAATTGTCCGGAGAAGACGCCTCGGCGCTGGGCTTTAACGCCCATGGCGGGGTCGGCTGCATCTCGGTGACGTCCAATGTCGCACCCCGGCTGTGTGCGGACTTTCAGGCCGCGTGTCAGGCGGGGGACTACGCCAAGGCCTTGACCCTTCAAGACCGTTTGATGCCGCTTCACAAGGCGCTTTTCCTCGAACCAAACCCGGGATGTCCGAAATATGCCCTTTCCAGGCTCGGCCTTATGCAAAATGTCCTGCGTTCTCCGCTGGTGACGATTGAAAAGGCGACGGAACTGAAGGTCGACGAGGCGATGCGTCAGGTCGGCCTGATCAATTGATGGCCGCATGAACAAGCCCGAAAAAGCGCCGCGCAAGCTCGCCGCCGAGAACCGCAAAGCCCGCTTCAACTACGAGATCCTCGACACGCTTGAGGCCGGTCTCATGCTGTCCGGCACCGAGATCAAGTCGCTGCGCAACGGCAAGGCCAACATTGCGGATTCATACGCCTCTGTCGAAGGCGGCGAGCTCTGGCTGATCAACTGCTATATCCCGGAATATCTGCAAGCCAACCGCGACAATCACGAGCCGCGCCGCCGCCGCAAAATCCTCGTCCACCGCAAGCAATTGGCCAAGCTTTACCAGTCCACGGAGCGCGAAGGCATGACCATCGTGCCGCTCAACATTCATTACAATGAGAAGGGCAGGGCCAAGCTCGAACTCGGCATCGCCCGCGGCAAGAAGCTGCACGACAAGCGCGAGAGTGAAAAGGAGCGCGACTGGAGCCGCGAAAAGGGCCGCTTGCTGCGGGATAAGGGTTAAAGATCATCCGCATAATCATCGGCTTGCCGCCTCGGCGCTGGCCGCTCGGAAAGTTCCCGTCCGATGTCCTCCTTGAGTGAGAACAGATCGATAAAGTGATCAGCCTGGCGGCGCAGATCGTCGGCAATCATCGGCGGCTGGCTTTGCACTGTCGAAATCACCGAAACCTTCTTGCCGCGCCGCTGTAATGCCTCGACCAGCACCCGGAAGTCACCGTCGCCTGAAAACAGCACAAAATGATCGACGACATCGACAAGGCCGAGCGCGTCAATGGCGAGCTCGATGTCCATGTTGCCCTTCACCTTGCGCCGCCCCATCGCGTCGGTGAACTCTTTGGCCGGCTTGGTGACGACCTTGTAGCCGTTGTAATCGAGCCAATCGATCAGCGGCCGTATCGATGAGAATTCCTGATCCTCAATCAGCGCCGTGTAATAATAGGCGCGCAACAGATAACCGCGCTTCTGGAAGTATTTGAGCAGCTTGCGGTAATCCATGTCGAAGCCAAGCGACTTGGACGTCGCATAGAGATTGGCGCCATCAATAAAGAGTGCAATTTTTTCCCGCGCATCAAACATTTTGAAAACTCCTGGAATATGACTTTGTGCAATGGCGGAATTGATAGCGCATCGGAAGAAAATTCCAAGCCTTCACGCAGGAAAGCCCGGCGCCTAAGCTGGTTTTCCTTGTATTTGACTGTCAATCACGCTATGCGCAGCCTCAATTCCGTCCACCACTGACCAGGAAAGGGGCAATATGGCCCGCGTTACCGTTGAGGACTGCATCGACAAGGTCGACAACCGATTTGAACTGGTGCTGCTGGCAAGTCACCGCGCCCGCTTGATTTCGCAAGGCGCGCCGATCACCATTGACCGCGACAACGACAAGAACCCGGTCGTGGCGCTTCGCGAGATCGCCGAGGAAACCCTGTCGCCGGGCGATCTGAAGGAAGACCTCATCCATTCGCTGCAAAAGCATGTCGAGGTCGACGAGCCGGAGAACGCGCCATCGGCCATTTCCAACGCCAGCGAAGACGACGAAGCTGTGGTCATTGCGACTGCAGACAGCGCCGACGACAGCGTCACCTTTGACCAGATGTCCGAAGAGGAGCTCCTCGCCGGCATCGAAGGTCTGGTCGCGCCCGAAAAGAACGACGATTTTTGATCAGCCGGTCCGAAACATCTTTCTTTCTGCCGAAACAAGAGACTAACATAGCCATGCGCCGCAGTTGATACCGCGGCGCATGTTTCTTTTGGCACACGAAAAGGGGGCCGCCGCATGATGCGTCAGTACGAGCTTGTCGAGCGCGTGCAGCGCTACAAGCCTGACGCCAACGAGGCGCTCCTCAACAAGGCCTATGTTTACGCCATGCAAAAGCATGGTCACCAGCGGCGCGCCTCCGGGGCGCCCTATTTCTCGCACCCGCTCGAGGTTGCGGCGATTCTCACCGAAATGCGCCTTGATGAATCGACTATTGCCGTGGCGCTGTTGCATGACACGATTGAAGACACGACGGCGACCCGTCAGGAGATTGACGAGCTTTTCGGAGAGGACATCGGTTCTCTGGTCGAGGGACTGACAAAGCTGAAGAAGCTTGATCTGGTTTCAAAAAAGGCGGAGCAGGCCGAAAACCTGCGCAAGCTTCTTCTGGCGATCGCCGATGACGTGCGCGTTCTCATGGTCAAGCTCGCCGACCGTCTGCACAATATGCGCACGCTCGATCACGTGCCCGAAGACAAGCGGCACCGCATCGCCGAAGAAACCATGGAAATCTATGCGCCGCTAGCCGGGCGCATGGGCATGCAGGATATGCGCGAGGAATTGGAGGAACTGGCATTCCGGGCGATCAATCCGGAGGCATACACGACCGTCCGCGATCGCCTGTCCGAGCTGATGGAGCGCAACCGCGGCCTGCTCAACAGGATTGAGAAGGATTTGTCGCAAATCTTTGAAAAGAATCACATCAAGGCGGACGTCAAGAGCCGGCAGAAGAAGCCGTGGTCGGTGTTTCGCAAGATGGAATCCAAGGGTCTGTCGTTTGAGCAATTGTCGGACATTTTTGGCTTCAGGGTTTATGTCGAGACTGTCGAAGACTGTTACAAGGCGCTCGGCGTGATCCACACCACCTGGCAATCGGTGCCGGGGCGCTTCAAAGACTATATTTCAACCCCCAAACAGAACGATTACCGCTCGCTTCATACGACCGTGGTCGGGCCTTCCCGCCAGCGGGTCGAATTGCAGATACGCACCCGCGATATGGATATCATCGCTGAATACGGTGTTGCCGCCCATTCCATCTACAAGGATACAGGCGGCAAGAAGAGCGGCGAAACGCTGAAACTTTCGAAGGACAGCCGGGCCTATGCCTGGTTGCGCCAGACGATCGAACAATTGTCCGATGGCGACAATCCGGAGGAGTTTCTCGAGCACACCAAACTTGAACTGTTCCAGGATCAGGTCTTCTGCTTCACGCCCAAGGGCCGTTTGATCGCCTTGCCCCGGGGCGCCACGCCGATTGATTTTGCCTATGCCGTTCACACCGATATCGGCGACTCCACCGTTGGCACCAAGATCAACGGGCGGATCATGCCGCTGATGACCGAACTCAAGAATGGGGACGAGGTCGAGATCATCCGCTCCAAGGCGCAGGTGCCGCCCGCCGCATGGGAGGCGATTGTGGTGACCGGAAAGGCGCGTTCGGCCATACGCCGGGCAACCCGCACGGCTGTGCGCAAGCAGTTCTCCGGACTTGGCGCCAGAATCCTCGAGCGGGCGTTCGAGCGGTCCGGCAAAACCTGGTCAAAAGAGGCCTTGAAGTCCGTGCTGCACCGGCTCGCCCGCAAGGACGTCGAAGACGTGATGGCCTCGGTCGGCCAGGGCGAAATCTCCTCGATTGATGTGATGCGCGC
>JANNRN010000434.1:0-2087 GCA_031401375.1 Phyllobacteriaceae bacterium
CCATCTTGTCGCTGACGGCTAGCGCCTGGCAATACAATCTGACTTCCGAGCAGAAAAACCGCGAACCATTTCTGACGAAGCAATTGGAGTTCACACTGACAGCGACAGACGCCTTGGCCACCCTTGCCGTCGAAACGGAACCCGCCAAGTGGGAGGAAGCACGAAAGACGTTCTGGAAGCTCTACTGGGGACCGCTTGCCATCGTTGAAGACCGCGGCGTAGAGGCCGCAATGGTTCGCGCCGGCGCGATTGTGCCTCGCAGCCCGGTGACAAATCCGGCACTACCCATGGCGTCTCTGAACAAGCCATCGCTTGATTTGGCCCATGCGGCACGCGAGCTCATACTGGAAAGCTGGAATGTCGATCTTCCCGCGCTTGCCGGAAAACAACCGTAGGGGTGTCACTAAACCGTCCCTTTTCACCTTTTTGACCGCCAACCGCACCCGGATTTTCTTGACCGGTGCACCCCCCTCTGGCTTGCCAGCCATCTCCCCCCAAGGGTGGAGATTTTCAAGCTGGGTCGTCTTGCCATTTTCTACAACGTCAAATGAGCTGGCAAAACGTTGCCTCCTGAAAATCTCCACCCTTGGGGGGAGATGCCCGGCAGGGCAGAGGGGGGTGCACCGGCCGGGAGCAGATTGGTGGACAGAATCTTCTCCAGACACCAAACATCCCAACAGATTCAACATCCCGGAATAATACCCATCCTCGTCTCCCAACCCCGTCCCATCATGCCGCCAGTTTGTTTTGAACCGGATCAAAACCCCATGGACTGGCCCCTCGCCATCGACCGCAATCGCGACCAACTGCTGCGTATCATCGCTGCGCTGTTCGCCATGGCCGGTTTGTCTGAGGGTGCAAGAGTTGCCACGCTGCCGCGTCACGTCTATCGCGCGGTTCTCAATGTCCTGCGCCCAGCCGAATCCGCCGTCAGGCGGCTCATCATCATCGCAGCGCGTGGGTTGGTTTTGAAGGTGCGAGCTTCCTCTGTCGCCAAGAAGGGTGCTCGCCCGTTCCCGCACATTGAAGCAGCATCGGTCCCCGCCTTTCCGCTCATCGATCCACGCAAGCGCTTTGCGCCAGAGGGTTTTCAATGGGACAAAGTCAAAGTCATCCAACGCATCCGGGTTCTGGGTGGCTATGAACCGCTTTTCTTGCCGATGCCGCCGGTCCCCGCCGCCAAAGATTCGACAGACCTGATTGGCGCGACGGGTCTGTGCCGCCGTTTGCAGTCGCTCAAGCTTGCTCTTCAGAATTTGCCGCAACAGGCGCGGCGATTGGCGCGGTTGCACTCACGGCAGGCTCTCGCTCGCAAGATTCAAAAACCGTTCCAGCCCGGACTTCTGCCACCTGCACGCCCCGGCTCGCCGCCCGGATTTCGCAAGCGCTCCGTCCGTGAAATCGATCATGTTCTGCGCGAGTGTCATGCCTTGGCGATGGATATCTACGCGGGCGATACTTCGTGAGATGCGCAGCCGCAGCCGCTTTGTTTTCCTGGCGTCAATGACCAGACGCGAATGCGTGCGCGGTGATGAAGAAGGCTGTCTGCATTTTCCGTCCTGCGTCAAACCGCCTGTCCGTGCAAATCATAGGCATCGCTGCGCTCGATCTTCACCGTCACAATATCGCCAATCCGGACCGGTCGGCGTGAAGCGACATGCACCGAGCCGTCAATCTCCGGCGCATCATATTTCGTGCGCCCGATCGCTGACAAGCCTTCAACCTTGTCGATAATGACCGGCAATCGCTGCCCGACCTTCTTTTTCAAGAGCCCGGCGGAAACCTTCTGCTGGCGCTCCATGAAACGCTTGAAGCGGGAGTCCTTGACCTCGTCCGGCACCAGCGGCAGACCGAGATCATTGGCCTTGGCCCCGCGCACCGGCTCGTATTTGAAGCAGCCGGCGCGGTCGATTTTCGCGTTGTCGACCCAGTCGATCAGCATCTCGAAATCTTCCTCAGTCTCGCCCGGGAACCCGACTATAAATGTCGAGCGCACGGCCAGATCGGGGCAGGTTTCGCGCCATTTGCGGATGCGCTCAAAGGTCTTTTCCTGATGCGCCGGGCGCCGCATGTTTTTCAAGACCGAC
>JANNRN010000435.1:0-3664 GCA_031401375.1 Phyllobacteriaceae bacterium
CCGCGATTCATGAACCGCAGCACCGTTCGCAGGTCACGTCCGATAAACTTGCCCTCGTTCGCGCCTCCCAGCATGAGTGCAGCGCGATGGTTGGCGACAACAATGCGATTGTCATGGTCGATCATCATCAAGCCTTGCGGCATGTTGTTCATCGCCGCGTCAAGCCGCCCGGCAATACTGGCGACCTGGTGCTTTCCCATCACCGCCTGCAGAAGAAAGTCACGCAGACCATCTGCCATTGAAGTGATTGAGAAGAAAAACGGAACGAGCATGCTTCCTACGACCAGATGCACCGCGTCTCCCTTGATGAGAAGCGCCGCAAGCACCGGGAAAAGAGTACATGCCGCCAAAAGGGTAACCAGCATTCTTGATGCAAAGTTCCTGCCAACAACTGAAACCATGGCGCCAAATGCGAGCGTTACACTCACGACAATTGCAAATTCGTCGCCGGTTCCGATCGCGAAAAAACAGAACATTCCTGTGAGCAGGCTGACAACGACGCCGCCTGCAAGGTATCTGGATTCCCAGACCTTCGCGTAGGCGAGTGAGGTCAAATTCGATGCAATCTTGTCAAAGCGGTGCATTTCGAAAAGTCTTGCGCCGTAAACAGCTGCAAAAGCGACCGCAAACCAGTAAAACAGGCCCACGCCCGTTTCATACGCCACAGCGCACGAGAATACGATCTGCGTGACCATGCCAAACACGATCACGCCGCGCTTGTCATAGAGCGACTGGATAAACGGGATCTGCACGTCCGCCGGCAGCTCGGCTGAGAGTTTCTTCTTGCTGGTCATGTCCCCCAACCTTCAGCGTCACCCTAGGCCAAAAAAGCTAAGAATTTGTTGTTCGAAGGGGATTTGCAGCTCTGAAAAGGTAGTGCCAAGTCAACCTTGTGCCTGGAGCGGGGATAGTTCAAGTCCAATCAACAGTATAATTTAAAGTACATCAGTAATATTGTTCAGAATATGGTTGTTAATTTTCGATAAATTCATGAGTTCTTTGATTCAAACCAATCGGCTGCATATCACAACACAAAAATTCAAATCTGCGGCCTCGTTAGGCAAATTCTTACGGGTTGCATTTTACGCCAGACCCTCCCGGCAACTTTCCGTCGGGTCTGCCGGCGAGCTCGGGATTGGGCGTGTAAGCCGGTCCGATAACGAGGGGGCGGTCGGGCATCACTGTTTGGTCAAGGCTTGACACAACCGTGCCGCTGAGCTTCTGCAGCACTGTTCCATCAATGGTTTTGATCTCAATCTCGAACGCATACGGCTTTTCCTTGACGATGCAGAAAACCGGCGGGCTCTCAATCGCGATCTTGTCGAGTCTGGGCCACACTTTCTGCTCGACAAGAATAGGGGCGCCGCTGGCAGGATTATCAAAACGGGTTTGAACAACCGAACCATCCGGGATGGCGCGGACCTTCGCGAGTGTGACGACATAAGTGGCGGTGGCCACCCGATAGTTGAAAATGAATATCTTGCCGGTGATGGCGACATAGGCATCCGGCGGGCTTTCCCTGCATCCCGTCACAATGCTCAATACCATCACCAGCGCGAACAGCATTGGCTTCATGACAGGCTGGCCCCTCTGATTGCCACGTTGCGCTGTCGCCGATAGTTCAGCCTGGCTTTGTGGCGATTGCCGCAAACGGCCATGTCGCACCATATGCGGCTGCCGTTCTTGCTTTTGTCGAGAAAAAGCCAGTCACAGTTCGGGCAGGTTCGAATACGCGCGCTGAAATCACGCTCAAGCAACCGGATCGCCGACAGGGCCACCTGCGCGCGAAACACGGTTTCATCGCCCTCGCCAATCGCCGCGCCGCATGCGCGCAGGAGTTCTCCAAGGCTCGAAAGCGCTTCGGAGCGGGATGCCTCCTCTTTCCTGAAATGCTTGTCGATAATCTCCCGCTGCCTGATAAGTTCGTTGTGCTCGCCCGCGCGAACGGCCCGGAATTGTCGAACCGAACCAATCTCCTGCGCCCGAAAAACCAACGCGGCGCGCGCAAACCGGTTGATCTCCTCCAGCTTTTCGAACCTGTCCTGTTTTCGTCCCGGATCCGTGCGGTAGATGACCGTGTTGACAACATCCAGCGCCAGGGCGCCGCCCGAAAACCTGTGCGCGTTCCATTCGATGTCCATGCCCAATAATAACTGGCAAAATTGATTTTACAAGTTAGAATGAGTTGGCGTTTCTGGAGTCGGCTTTGGCCTATCTCATACAAATCCTGTTGAACGGCACGCATACTGGCGCGCTTTATGCCTTGCTTGCCTATGGGTATGTGCTGACCTATCAGGTGACCAAGCGGGCCAACTTGGCCCATGGAGCGGTATTCGCGTTCACCGGCCAGAATTTCATATTGTTCACGTCCTATGGCTGGAACACGCTTTGGCTGATCTTCCCGCTGGCGCTTGTATTCGGCGCTGTGGCGGCAACAGCGCTTTCGCTCATTGTGCTCGTCCTTCTCGCCCGTGTCGTGTTCCCGCCCATCGTCGAGCGCTCGCCCAACACCATGATCGCGGCTTCCCTAGGTGTCTCGCTCTGCCTGATGGAACTGGCGCGCATTGGCGCGGACACGCGTGACTTCTGGCTGCCTCAGGTGCTCGGCTCGCCTGTCAATCTGGGCGGCATCTTCCCGGCAACCCTCACCGAAAACCAGATCGTGAACCTTGCCGTCATTTCAACGATCTTGATCGGCTCGGAACTCTTCATGCGGCAATCCCGGGCCGGCCGGTACATTCGCGCCATGTCGGATGATCCGCTGGCCGCAGAGCTTGCGGGCGTCAGCAAGACCTCCGTCTTTTCCGCATCAGTGATCTCGGGGGGGGTGTACGCAATCATTGCAGGCATCCTCGCCGCCACGTATTTCGGCAATATCGGTTTTGGCGCAGGCATGGTTTTCGGCCTGAAAGTCTTGTTCATCGCCGCCGCGGGCGGATTCTCCGTCCCGATCCTGGCGGCCGGCGGCGCTTTTCTGGTCGGCATCTGCGAGGCGCTGTGGGATGGCTATTTCCCGACGGTCTATCGTGACGCGGCGCTCTACCTGTTGCTGGCATTCATTCTGGCGACGCGAACCGAAAGCCGGGAGCAGGAACGGCCACTCTAACTAACCAGGCTGTGGCCGCCATCAACGGTGAGAACCGATCCGGTCATGTAGCGGCTTGCCTCCGACGCCAGCAAAAGCACGACACCGTCCAGATCCCCCTCTTGGCCAAACCGGCGCATCGGGTTCTGCCCGCGAATGAAATCCCCGCCCGGGCTCTCCAGAAATTCCCTGTTCATCCGGGTAGGAAACCAACCGGGGGCCAAAGCGTTCACGCGGATTCCGTGAGCAGCCCATTCGAGCGCCAGCACCCGCGTCATTTGCGCGACAGCCGCTTTCGACGTGGCGTAGGCAGCGGTGCCGCGAAGCAGGCTTTCCGCCAGAATGCTTGTCGTATTGACAATGCTGCCGCCAAGCTTGGCCGCAATCATCCGGCGCGCGGCCTCTTGGGCAACAAAAAACTGCCCATCGACATTGACGGACATGATCTCCCGCCAACTGTCATAGTCGATTTCGCTGGCGCGCTTCTTTTCCGATACGCCGGCATTGTTGAAAAGAACCGTTACCGGGCCGAAATCCGCCTCCGCGCCATCAAACATGCGCTGGATATCGTCCCTGCTT
>JANNRN010000436.1:0-10817 GCA_031401375.1 Phyllobacteriaceae bacterium
GGCATCGCCTTCTATCAGATCCTCAACGCCGCCCAGGCCGCCTATCAGGTCTCCAATCTCGAAAACGCCATCCTCAATCTCACCATGACCAATATCCGCACCGTCATGGGTTCAATGGATCTCGACGAGCTCCTGTCCAACCGCGACGCGATCAACGACCGGCTCCTGCGCGTTGTTGACGAGGCGGCGCATGCCTGGGGCATCAAGCTGACCCGCGTCGAGATCAAGGACATCAATCCGCCGAAAGACATAGTCGAATCCATGGGCCGCCAGATGAAAGCCGAGCGCGAAAAGCGCGCGCAGATTCTGGAAGCCGAAGGCATGAAACAGTCGCAGGTCCTGGAAGCCGAAGGCCGCAAGGCCGCCGCCTTCCTTGACGCGGAGGCCCGCGAGCGTTCAGCGGAAGCGGAAGCGCGCGCCACGCAAGTGGTATCCGAGGCGATTGCCAAAGGCGACGTTCAGGCGCTCAACTACTTTGTTGCCCTGAAATACACGGAGGCCATGGCGAAAATCGGCTCGGCCAATAACAGCAAAGTGGTGCTAATGCCGATGGAAGCCTCGGCGCTTGTCGGCTCACTCGGGGGTATCGGCGCCCTTGCCAGGGAAGTCTTCGGCGCTCAGACATCGGGTTCCGCGGTGCAACCCGCACGCACCCGCATTCCACCGACCGGCAATTCCTGAACGCAGCTTAGGCAACGAACATGATTGAACGCATCGTAATGGAACTCGGCCCGTGGAACTGGATGGCGCTTGGCCTCATCCTGTTGACACTCGAGATATTGGTTCCCGGCATATTCCTGCTGTGGATTGGCATCGCCGCCATCATCGTTGGCACGTTGTCACTCTTGCTCGGTGATGCCGCCTTCTGGTCCTGGCAATTGCAAGTCGTGCTCTTCCTTGGCCTTTCCTTGGTCTCCGCTTATGTGGGGAAAAAGGTCATGACGAACGGCAATGACGTGAGCGACCAGCCGCTGCTTAACCAGCGCGCCCAGCAACTTGTCGGCCGAACGGCGACGCTGGCGGAACCAATTTCGGAGGGGCAAGGACGCATCCGCCTTGGCGACACGCAATGGCGCGTTATCGGGCCGGACTCACCCATAGGCACAAAGGTGAAAGTCGTGTCGACGGATGGCAGCGAGTTGATCGTGGAACAGGTGAATTAACCTCGCCTCAAGCGGCTCCCGCCCGCAGCAAATCATGCAGATGAACGATGCCGATAGGACGATCATTCTCGACAATCATCAGGGCGGTAATGGCCGATGAATTGACGAGGTCAAGCGCTTTGGCGACGAGCAGGTCTTTTGTCCCGGTCTTTGGATTCAAGGTCATGACGTTGTCGACCGTGAGTGAATCCAAATCCTGGTCAATGTGCCTGCGCAAATCACCGTCCGTTATGATTCCGGCCAGTCGCCCGTCGGCTTTGACAATGCCGACGCAGCCAAAGCCCTTCGACGAGATTTCAATGATTGCATCGCGCATGCGCGCACCGGTTTCGACCAACGGAATCCGCTCACCCGTGTGCATGACATCACCGACATGCGTGAGACTGGCGCCAAGCCGTCCACCGGGGTGAAAATTGTGAAAATCGCCTGCCGTAAATCCCTTCGCCTCAAGCAATGCCACCGCCAGCGCGTCGCCGATGGCGAGTTGCATCATCGTTGAAGTCGTCGGCGCGAGCCCGTGCGGACAGGCTTCCTGCGCCTTCGGCAGACGCAGCACGATGTCAGCTTCCCGCGCCAAGGTTGAACTCTCGCCCGAGGTAATTGCAATGAGCGGAATGCGGTAGCGCCGCGTATAGGACACAATCCCTTTCAACTCGACACTCTCACCCGACCATGACATCGAAACGACGACATCGTCGCGGGCGATCATGCCAAGGTCACCATGATTGGCTTCCGCCGGATGCACGAAAAACGCCGGCGTGCCGGTCGATGCCAGCGTCGCCGCCAGCTTGGTGCCAATGTGACCGCTTTTGCCAACGCCTGTGACAATGACGCGTCCGGTGATGGCGGCAATCACGCGCACGGCTTCCGCAAACGGTTCCGACAGGCCATTTTGCAAGGCGGCGGCAACAGCCGCCAGACCGCCCTGCAAAGCATGAACGGTGCGCAACGCCGATTCAGCGGCAGCGGTATCGATTTTGACGGGTTCGCGGTTTGGCTTCATGCGCGAGGGGTTAGCGCGATCATCGATTCATGTCCAATCCGAAATTAGCCAGCATGCCGCGCGCGGCGCGTCACCCATCAAGGATAACGAACCATTAACCCTGTGCGTTTACGTTTCAGTAGCAAATGCAGGAATGGATCAATCAGCGAATGCAACGATCAGGGGACGCCAGTTTCCGGATGCCGCGAAGTGTCAGACTGGGGACCACGGTGCTGGTTTGCGGCGCGCTTTGCGTTTTGCTTGTTTTGCCCTCCCTCGCACAAGAAGCTGGTCTGCGCGGAACCGTCGAGGCTGAACTCGCCAAGGATGCAAGCCCGCTTGCCAGGAAAACGCTCAAGAGAAAGAAAAATTCCCAAGCCTCCACGCCCATGCCGGAATACCGCCCGGTGTCGGGTAACGGTCTTCCAGACGACGTATTGTTGAATCCCGCGGACGGGCTTTCAAGTGAGGAAGACACAACCACCAGCGCGGCAGCATCAGCCAACGACGATCCCCTAATTCCTGATCCCCCAACCGCCCAGGCCGATCCTCAAAAGGCCCAAAGCTCAGACAGCCTTGCATCCGATTCTGATGTCCCCACGCCGGACGGGCGGCCACAACGTCTCGGTGACGAAGACCCGGACACGACAGCGGGCATTGCCGGCAATGAATTTGCGCGGGCCGAACGTGCAGGCAGGGAAAACCAGCGCGAACCGTCTATTGAGGGATCGGCGGCGAAAGCAGTGCAGGACCCGTTCACCGCGCCCGGCATTGCCGTCGGCTCATTTACCCTGCGGCCAACACTCGACACCGGGCTGCGATGGACCAGCAACAGCGATTCCTCGGCAGGCGGCAAACCGGCATACTTGTCAGAAACCACATTGCGTCTTCGCGCCGATTCAAACTGGTCACGGCACCGCTTGGCATTGGAAGCGTTCGGCTCATGGCAAAAATCTGTCTCGGGCGAGGAGACCGATGATCCGGAGTCCGGGCTTGCAGCCGAATTCCAAGTCGATGTCTCGGCGCAAACGGCGCTCACTGGCGCTCTCTCATGGAACTATTCCAAGGAAGCGGCTTCCGCTCCCGCCGCCGTTGTTGGCGCGTTGACGCAGCCGGATTTGAACAAATTGGCGGGCTCCTTGGGTCTTTCCCATCAGTACGGCCCGATCGGGCTGCGGTTGAACACCAATCTTGAGCGGTCTTCCTATGGAGATGCCACCGACTCTCTCGGCGTGCTCGTCAGCCAGGAGGATCGCAACAATACTTTTGCCGGTGTCACGCTGCGGGCAGGATACGACATCTCGCCTGCCATCACGCCATTTGTCGAAGCTGAATTGGGCCGGCGCATCTTCGACAATGAATCCGATTCATTCGGCCTCGCCCGCGCCGCCACCAGATATGCGGGCCGCGCCGGGATGGAGATGGATCTCGGCGAGAAACTGCGCGGCAATATCGCCGCCGGTTATCTTTTGGAAGACATTGACGATAACGCGCTTGAAGACGTTGCAGGGCTTTCGCTGGCGGGCAATCTCACCTGGTCGCCCATCAGGGGAACCAACGTCAATCTCAACGCCACCACCACTGTTGAAGGCTCCTCATCGGCCACAAGTTCCGGCTCACTTCTGCATGCGCTCTCTGTGGCGGTGAACCACAAGGCAAGAGACAATTTTGACCTCAACGCCAATCTCGGCGCCTCGCTTCGCGACTATGTCAGCGCAAGTCCAAATGAGATTACACTTTCCGCCGGTGCGGGCTTCATCTATTGGTTCAACCGCTATGCGGGCCTCAACGGGCGCGTGGCGCATGAAACTGTCCTGTCGAGCGATGCCACGCGCGAATCGCAGACCAACTCGGTCTATCTGGGTGTAACCCTGCGCAGATAGAGCGGGCCGCGCACGAAGCGGTCAACGAACCGTCTTGCGCCTTTCCATTGGTTTGGTTGACTCAAGCAGCTCTTCGGCCGTGGCAGCGATATGATCGTGCAGGTCCGGCCGCCATAATGCAAAGGCAAGATTAGCCTCGACAAATCCCTCCTTGGAACCACAGTCAAACGTCCTCCCGCGGAAATGATACCCGTAGAAAGACTGGTCGTTCATCATCTTGAGCATGGCATCGGTAAGCTGGATTTCACCGCCCGCTCCCCGTTCCTGGGTTTCCAGATAGTCAAACACTTCGGGCTGCAGAATGTAGCGGCCGTTGATGTAGAGGTTTGACGGCGCGTTGCCCTTGCCCGGCTTTTCCACCATTCCATTCAGCTTGAAGCCGTGGCTGATCTCCGCTCCCTTGCCGACAATCCCGTATTTGTGCGTGTCTGCCGGGTCGCATTCCTGAACACCGACAATGTTGCCGCCCGTCTCCTCGTAGAGTTCGACCATGGCTTTCAGGCAGCCTTCTTCCGCCTGCATGATCATGTCTGGAAGCAGCAGCGCGAAGGGTTCATCCCCGACCAGATCGCGCGCGCACCAAACGGCATGGCCCAATCCGAGCGGAACTTGCTGGCGCGTAAAACTCGTTGTCCCGGGGGCCGGCTGCATCCGCATCAAACGGGCCAGTTCATCGTCTCTTCCGCGTTCGGCGAGCGTGTTGTAAAGCTCGAACTGAACATCGAAATAGTCCTCGATGACGGTCTTGTTGCGGCCGGTGATGAAAATCAGATGCTCGATGCCCGCTTCCTTGGCCTCATCCACCACGTATTGTATGACCGGCCGGTCAACGATCGTCAGCATTTCCTTCGGTATGGCTTTGGTTGCGGGAAGAAATCGCGTGCCAAGTCCGGCGACGGGAAACACGGCTTTTCTGAGTTTGCGGGGTTTGGGCATGACGATTCCGTTTTTTCTCTGCATTCACCATTTTCATGACAAATTTGAGAAAGATTGAATGTACGGCGCAGCCGGATCGGTTTTCGGCCAAGGAGCCGGTCAATCTGTTCATTGTTGCTGCGATGGTAAACCAAATCATAACTTGCGCCATCTATTTTGACGCACAAGACAGGCTTTAGGAGACGAGAATGCCCTTGCGCATTGGCAAATTCATCAGATCAGGAACGATTGCGATGGCGCTTGCCATCAGCGCAAGCCTGCTTCCCCTGCAGCACGCAAACGCGGACGAAGGCTTTCGCAACTGGATTGCAGGTTTCCGCGCCGTGGCGCTCAAGAACGGCATATCCGATGGAACTTTTCGGGCCGCCTTTGCCGGAGTGACCGAACCAGATCCGACAGTGCTCGAAAAAGCCCGCACCCAACCCGAATTCAAGAGCCCGATCTGGGACTATTTCGACAATCGCGTGCACGAGCGGTCCGTTGCCAACGGGCAAGCGATGGCCAAAAAATACAAGCCGTGGCTCGACAAGATCGAACAGCGTTTTGGTGTCAGCCGCAACATTCTGCTCGCCATCTGGTCGATGGAATCAAACTATGGCGAAATCCTCAGCCGGCCGGGCGTGATGAAAAACACCGTTCAGGCCTTGTCCACCCTTGCCTATGCCGACAAGAGGCGCGCAAAATTTGCCCGCACGCAATTGCTTGCGGCGTTGAAAATCCTTGAGCGCGGCGACATCGACGTCTCCCACCTGACCGGATCATGGGCAGGCGCCATGGGCCATACCCAGTTCATTCCAACGAGCTACATTGCCTATGGTGTCGACATCGACGGCAATGGCAAACGTGATATCTGGAATTCAGTGCCGGATGCCTTGGCGACAGCGGCGAACCTTTTGAATAAGAACGGGTGGAATGCCGGTCGCACCTGGGGCTACGAAGTGCGTATTCCCGCCGGAAAACTCCCCGCTGGCGCCTTGTCTCTGGCCAAGTGGCAATCGCTCGGCGTGACCCGGGCCAATGGCAAGCCATTCTCCAACCCGTCAGAATCGGCAACTCTGAAATTGCCGGATGGCCGTTCAGGCCCGGCGTTCCTGATGCTGAAGAACTTCTCAGTTATCAAGCGCTACAACAATGCCGAAAAGTATGCGCTCGCCGTGGGTGTTCTGGCCGACCGCATTGGCGGGGGCGGCGAATTTGCCAAAGACTTCAACCGGCCTTTCACGCCGCTGTCGATCACTGAAAAAGAAGAGCTTCAGTCCGAGCTTCTGTCTCATGGCTTTTACGACGGAAAAGTTGACGGCAATATCGGTTCCGGCACCAAGTCATCCATCCTCGCCTATCAAGCCGCCAATGGCTTGACGCAGGATGGTTACGCGAGCAAGGAACTCCTGCTATTCTTGCGCAAGAAATAGTGCAGTGCGATAGGAGCGCTAGTTGCGTATCGGACCTTGTGCCGCGCAGGCAATCTGGAAGGCGGGCATCATCCTTGTGATCACGGCCTTCGCCTTGGTGTCGCTGCCATCGGACCGGTTTGCGGCGGCGCAGGAGCGTGTGCAACGATCTCCCTCCATCCTCGAATTTTTCGGACTGGCAAGGCAAAAGCCGGAAAAGATCTCCCCGGCGCCAAAGAAACAGTTCAAGAAAAGCGCCAATGCGCGCGTGACCAAGCGCAAGAAGTCAACATCCGCCGATCCTTCAATCGTGCGCGGCGGCGCTTCCTCGACACCTTTTGAGGTGGCCGCGGCTCCGGTTGAAAAACTTGAAAACGCCAAAACGGTGCTGGTCGTCGGCGACTTCATGGCGGGTGGGCTCGCCGAGGGCCTCGTCAATGCTTTTTCAAGCAATGCGGGCGTCAGGATCATCGAAAAATGGAACGGCTCGTCTGGCTTCGTTCGCGGCGACTTCTACGACTGGCCCGCGAACATGCCTGCATTGCTCTCACAGGTTAAGCCGGCGGTGGTCATCGTGATGATCGGCGCCAATGACCGCCAGCAGATGAAAGTCGGCGAAAATCGTGAACTTGTCGGCACTCCCGCATGGATCAGCGAGTACGAAAAGCGCGTTACTTCGATGGCGGCTGTGCTGAACGCAGGCGGCGTCCCCTCAATCTGGGTGGGCCAGCCGGCCTTCCGCTCAAATCAGATGTCGACGTCCATGACCGCATTCAACGACATCTACCGAAAGAATATCGAATCCGTCGGCGGGGTCTTTGTCGACATTTGGGATGGCTTCGTTGACGAAAACGGTGTCTTCCAGCAAACCGGTCCTGACATGAACGGACTGCCCGCGCGTTTGCGCGGCAATGACGGCATATCTTTCGCAAGGGCGGGCAAACGCAAGGCGGCTTTCTATGTCGAGAAAACCTTGCGCCAGCTTCTGGGCGATACCGGCGAGCCCCTTTCCGCGTCATTGCCAAGCGCAAGTTCGGCGGGGTTCATCGGCCCCTTGTTGCCAGCGCCGGTTGTCATCACCCGCACCGACCCAATCGGCCTCAACGATCCCGAACTTGATGGCGGAACGGAGTTGCTCGGCGCCGATCCAAGACCGGTCCGCCTGTCCAATGGCAACTCCGCGGCGCGCTTGCTGCGGCCAAACGCCAGCTCGGCCACGCCGAGGCCCGGCCGTGTTGATGACTTCACCTTGAGGAACCCGCAAAGCGACAACGACGGGCAGAGCGAGCCCGTTGCGCCTGAAAGCACTGGCGCAACGCGCTAACCCGAACCTGTCACCTCGGCAACACGCTCGATCCCATCAGAAACTCATCCACGGATCGCGCTGCCTGACGCCCTTCCCGGATGGCCCAGACAACCAGCGACTGGCCGCGCCGCATGTCACCGGCTGCAAACAGCTTGTCGACGCTGGTGCGGTAATCTTGCATATTGGCTATCACATTGCCGCGCGCGTCGAGCTTGACGCCGAAGGCGGCGAGCATGCCTTCCGCCACAGGCGAGACGAACCCCATCGCCAAGAGGACAAGGTCGGCCTTGAGTGGAAATTCGGAACCGGGAATGGGCTGCATCTTCGCATCGGCGCGCACGCAGTTCAGCGCCTTCACTGCGCCGTCCTCACCGGAGAAATTCGTTGTCAGCACCGAGAAATCCCGCTCGGCGCCTTCCATGTGACTGGACGATGTGCGCAGCTTCAGCGGCCAGTTCGGCCAGGTCAGCGCCTTGTTTTCCTTCTCCGGCGGCTTGGGCATGATTTCGAGTTGGGTCACCGACAACGCGCCTTGGCGGATCGACGTGCCGATGCAGTCCGAGCCGGTATCGCCGCCGCCAATGACCACGACATGCTTGCCGCCAGCCAAAATCATGTGATTGTCGAGCGGCGTTTCAGAGGAAACGCGGCGGTTCTGCTGCGGCAGGAAATCCATGGCAAAATGAATGCCGACCAAATCGCGTCCTGGAACCGGCAGGTCGCGGCCCTTTTCCGCGCCGCCCGTCACCAGCACCGAGTCAAATTCAGACAAAAGCGCCTGCGCATCGCGGTTGACGCCGACATGCGCGCCATAAATAAAGCGCACGCCCTCGGCCTCCATTTGCGCGACGCGCCGGTCAATCAGCTGCTTTTCCATCTTGAAGTCCGGGATGCCATAGCGCAAAAGGCCGCCCGCCTTAGCGTTCTTTTCAAAAAGATGGACCTCATGTCCGGCGCGCGCCAACTGCTGCGCCGCCGCCATGCCGGCGGGACCGGAGCCGATCACCGCGACCTTCTTGCCGGTCTTGGCGTTGTTGATCTCCGGCTTCACCCAGCCGTTTTCCCACGCCTTGTCAATGATGGCGCACTCGATCGTCTTGATGGCGACCGGCGTGTCCTCGATGTTGAGCGTGCAGGAAGCCTCGCATGGCGCTGGACAGATGCGGCCGGTGAACTCGGGAAAATTATTGGTCGAATGCAGATTGCGCGACGCTTCTTCCCATTTGCCTGAATAGACCAGATCGTTCCAGTCGGGGATCTGGTTGTTCACCGGGCAGCCCGTATGGCAGTAAGGGATGCCACAATCCATGCAACGCGACGCCTGCGTTTTCGTCTCCGCCTCGCTCAGCGGTTGCACGAATTCCTTGTAATGCGTCACCCGCGCCTCGGCCCTTTCGTAAGGCCGCTCCGCGCGCTCGAATTCCATGAAGCCGGTGATCTTGCCCATCGTGTCGTACTCTCAGCGTTCGTCCTCGGACGGTTGCCCTGACTCAAGTGTCATCCTCGAGCTTGGCCCGAGGATCCATGGCTCAGCACATTCGACGATTCGAGTTGTCACGCGCTGCCGCAAGCTTGCCACCGACCCGCGCCGGCACTTGCGGCACCTTGGGTCCTCGGCCCAAGGCCGAGGATGACAGCCCAGGGTGTGGCGGCGTCATGTATCCAACCCCAATTGTTTCTCGCACCGCGCGATCCAGGCGCGCACGCTTGGTCGCGGCATCAGTTCGAACCCGCCTTCGTGCGCGACCCTCGTGTAGGCGAGGAGCGAAATGTCGGCAATGGAGAGGCTGTCCCCCACCAGGAACGACCGGCCCGCCAGCATCGTCTCCATGTAGTCGAGCGCCTTCTCACCACGCTCGACGCGCGCCGGATCGCGGCTCTCCTTGGATTTGCCGAGGTAGACCATGTGATAGCGGCAAACCGCAACATAGGGCTCGTGGCTGTACTGCTCCCAGAACAGCCACTCGTCGATCTTGGCTTGTATCCAGGGGTCGTCGGGGAGCAGCCGCGTACCACGCGCCAGATAGCGGATAATCGCGTTCGATTGCGCGAGGCAGCGCCCATCGTCGAACTCGACGCCCGGAACCTGGCCAAAGGGGAACTTCGCCAGATACGCCGGCTGGCGATTGAGGCCATTGCGCACGCCCGTCTCGACCCAAGTGTAGGGCAGGCTCAGCGCATCCGCCGTCCACTTCACCTTGAGGCAATTTCCTGATTGAATTTCGCCGTGGATTTTCATCACCGCCCCTCCGGCCCGGAGTAGGCGCGCTCAACCCTCGCGACGCGCATCTCATAGTGCTCGTACCAGCGCTCCTTGCCGAGTTTCTGCGCCACCAGATGTTTGGCTTGAGCCTTCCACGCGGCGATCGACGCCTCGTCTTTGTAGTAGATTACGGCGATGCCGAAACCATCGGCCGAACGGACGGCTTCGCGGCCAAGGAACCCAGGCTGCTCCACAGCCAGCTTGCTGACAACGTCGAGCATGGCACCATAGCCGCTGTCGCCGTCCGTGCGCTTCGACGTGAATATCACGGCGTAGTATGGCGGCTCAGGCGTCGTCGCGAAATCATCGAACACGGCACCGATCTCCTCCGATCAAACGTGACGAAGTGTGCGCTCATTGCACTGCTTTCGAACCCTTCGTCACTGTTTTGGGAACGCCTATTTCCAGCACTTCCAGACCGGTTTTGTCGGCGGCCTGCGCCTGCCCCATCTTCTTCAGCGCCTCGCGGTATTCGACCGGCATCACCTTGCGGAACTTCGGTAGCCATGCCGTCCAGTCGGCGAGGATCGCCTTGGCCTTCGCCGAGTTGGTGTAGTGCGCATGGCGGGTGATCAAGGCGTGCAGGCGCTCGACATCGCCCGTGTCCATGCCGGACAGGATATCGACGAGGCCGTGGCTTTCCAGATCGCCGCCCTGGTTTGCGAGGCGGCGCATCACCGCTTCCTCGGCCTCGACCGGCGCCAGATCGATCATCGCCAGGTTGCAGTGCTGCTCGAAGTCGCCGTTCTCGTCGAGCACGTAGGCGATGCCGCCCGACATGCCGGCCGCGAAGTTGCGCCCCGTCTTGCCGAGCACGACCACAGTCCCGCCGGTCATGTACTCAATGATCGGCTGCGAGGCCGCTGAGCCGACTTCGTCTTCGTGGTCTTCAT
>JANNRN010000437.1:0-1543 GCA_031401375.1 Phyllobacteriaceae bacterium
TCCGGCAACAGCGGAAAATGTCAGCGCGCTTCTGGCAGATGCCGAAACAAAAATTTCCGCTCTTGGCAACCCATGGGACACGGTGCTGGCATCGCCGGAGGGCAGCCCGGCGCGTCAGGCAGGCGAAGACGTCGTGACCGCTTTGCAGGCTCTCGGCAAGGGGCTGACGGAAGCCGGCGCCAAACTCGGCGTTCTGGTGCTGATCCCGGCGGGTTGACATGCAGCGAACCTACCGCATTCTTCTGCCCGGCAGCGCGGCGCTGATCCTGACCGCTGTGGCTTTGGCGGGCGGGCAGGCAAAGGAGTCGGCGAAGATCGTCTCACCCGATCTTGGCGGGCAGACAACGCGCGCCATCGCGGGCAAAACCGCTTTCACCTTTCTGGCGGCGAACGCCCGTGCTGAGCACCAGCGCGATTTCTTTTTCGGCAACCGGCTTTTCAATACGAATTGGGTCATCGCCCCGGCCTCGGTGAAGAGTTTCGATGGCCTCGGGCCCTATTTCAACCGGGTCTCGTGTTCGGGTTGTCACACGCAGGACGGTCGCGGCAGGCCGCCCCTGACCATGGACGAGCCGCTCACCTCAATGCTCATTCGATTGAGTGTGCCCGATGCGCAAAGCCCGAACGGCGCGGGGCCGCATCCGGTCTATGGCGATCAGCTGAGCGAGAATGCCATCCCCGGCATTACGCCCGAGGGCAAGACCAGGATTGCGTATGAAAGCCTGACCGGAACCTATGCCGATGGAGAGCCTTACGAACTGCAAAAGCCCGTCTACGAGATAAAAGAACTTGCGTTTGGCGAACTGGGTGCGGGCATCATGTTGTCACCGCGTGTCGCGCCGCAGGTCATCGGGCTTGGTCTCCTGGAGGCGGTTCCGCAAGAAGCGCTGGCAGCGCTTGCTGATCCGGCTGATCGGGACGGAGACGGCATTTCAGGACGCCTCAATCGTGTTCCCGACCCGGCAACGGGCAACACCGTGATTGGCCGCTTCGGCTGGAAGGCCAACCAGCCGGACTTGAAGACGCAAAATGCCGGTGCTGCTTTTAGCGATATCGGCCTCACCAACGCCTTGCACCGGAGCGAGAATTGCACGGCGGCGCAAACCTTGTGTCTTGCGGCAATCAGGGCGCCCGAACTGGACCTTTCGGACAAGTTTCTCGACAAAATGACGCTGTACACCCGCCTTCTGGCTGTCCCGGCACAGCGCAATTTCGACAATCCGGGTGTCAAAAACGGTCAAACGCTGTTCTCGGCGTTTGGCTGCGCCGCCTGCCACGCGCCGACGCTTAGAACCAATGAACACGCCGCGCTGCCGGAACTTGCCAATCAGAAGTTCCACCCGTTCACCGATCTCCTGCTTCACGACATGGGCGAGGGCCTCGCTGATGGCCGTCCGGACTTCGAGGCGACAGGCAGCGAGTGGCGCACGGCGCCGCTTTGGGGCATCGGTTTGTTTGAGACCGTCAATGGCCATAACCGCCTGCTACACGATGGCCGCGCCCGCGGTCCGGCCGAAGCAATCCTCTGGCACGGCGGCGAAGC
>JANNRN010000438.1:0-4684 GCA_031401375.1 Phyllobacteriaceae bacterium
GGTTTGAATGCGACATCGGAGGTGCGCCTGCCGAGGCGGACCTCCTCGCTATTTCGCCAATTGTCGGTCCGGTCGGTAAAGCGCCTTGCAGCGTCGTCGAGACCGGGAGCCTCCATATGTGGGCGCGTTGGTGCGCCCGCCGCGCCTTGCGCTGTCATTGCGCCGAGCTCTGCGGCAATGCTTTCCTCTTCCTTTTCAGGTTCGGCAATCAGGCGCATGCGATTGACGACGGTGTCGAGGGAAACACCGGATTCGCCGGCCAAAAGCTTCGCCTGGTTTTCATAGATGTGACTGCCCGGCAGTTTGCTTGCCGGGACAGTTTCGAACATCAGACGCATGGGAGTCGCCAGGGCTTCACCAAAGGCGATCGCCTCGCGGTTGGCAATTGACGACAGGAAACTGATTGTGCTTTGCGCGGCGCCGGAAACCGACTGGCGAATGATTTCCTTGTCGCGCTCATTGCCGAGGCGCATGGCGAAGATGGTGTTGCACTGTGAAAGGATCGTGGAATCCAACTCTGATGGCCGCTGTGAAATGACCGCCAGATAGACACCGTATTTGCGGCCTTCCTTGGCGATGCGGGCGATTGCCTGGCGCGTTGGAAAGAAGCCCGCATTCGGATCGGCGGGGATGTAACGGTGGGCCTCCTCGCAGACAACCAGCGTCTGGATGGTGCCATCCGACCACATGGCCAACTCAAACGCCAGACGGCACAGGATCGAAGCGACGGAGTTGACGACTTCCGAGGGAATGCCCGACAGCTGGAAGGCGCAAATCGGTTTGCCGTTTTGCGGGATGCGGAAGATGTGGCCAACCGTTGCGGCGATGGAGTCATCAACGGTTTTCTGGCTGAACATGAAGCGAAAGCGCGGGTCGCCGACGAGCGAGTCGATCCGGTTCTTCAAGGCGCGCAGATGCGGGCGTTCGGCTTTGCCGTCGAGGAGGCCAATCCGTTCTTCGATCAGCGCCAGAAGTTCGGTAATGCGGTAAGGCACCGGCGTGTCCGCCGTGAAGGTCGTGTGTTCTTTTTCCCGGCGAAGTCCGGCGCGTTCAGCTGCCGATCCCTTCTTGAACCGCATCTTGGCGAGCGGGATGAGGTCGCGCAATGCGTCAACCTCTTCCGGGATCAGCGGGCGCCCGCGGAACACGACCTCCTGGAATTCTTCAAGTTTGAACAACCAGAACGGCAGTTCCAGGGTATCGGATTCGATCGTGATGGCGTGATCGGGGAAAGCGGATGCGAATTCATTATGGGGATCGAGAATGAGAACCCTGATGTCCGGCCGCGCCTCCACCACTTTGCGCAGCAATAGCGTAACCGCAGTCGACTTGCCAACACCGGTCGTGCCGACAACTGCAAAGTGCCGGGACAACAGCTTGTCCACGTCGATCAATGCCGGAATGCTCGCGTCTTGCGAGAGATTGCCGATTGTGACCGTCTTGGAGCCGCTGGCGGCATAGACTGCGGCCAGGTCATCATGGCGGATGCGATGCGCCACGGCGCCCATATAGGGATAGCTCTTGATGCCGCCGGAAAAATAGGGGCTCCCGTCCTTCGAATCGGTGCGAATTTCGCCGACAAGTTCAAGCTTGATGTGGATGATATTGTCAGCGTCGCCGTCCCAGACCTGGGTTGGCACGTCGATCTCGTTGATCATGCCGACCACACGCTGGTCGCCGACACGCACCGAAATCAGCTGGCCGACCGCCCAATAGTCCTGCGAGGCGGTGGACGATTTGCCCCCCGTTGCCGCGATGATGGCGTGGTTGCCATTGCACTCAATCACGTAGCCTTCGGCGCGGTTGCGCTTGAAGACAGGCTGACCTGTCGCGGGATCGATTTGCACCTTGCCTGAGGCATCCAGGTTCTCGTCCGCCTGAATGGTCAGATTGTCCATGCCAAACCCCTTTGTCACCCAATTGAGTAACAAAGCTAACCAAACTTGATTAAGGCGGGGTTCGGCGGCTTGGTTAGGAAAGGGTAAAGGCGGCCCTCGTCATAGTGAGCGCAACAGCAGGCTGAGGCCGATATGCCGCGCGCTGCGCCAGCGGACAGACGCTTCGATCCGCGTTTCTTCGCCTGCGATCGACATGACAAAACGCGTTGGCACGCCAAAGGTTTCGCCCATCTGGATGCGCGCTCCGCTGGCGGAAATATCGCGGACAACGCATTCCAGCGACGAAAAACCCTTGTTGAAGTGCAATGTTGCGCCCTTCAGCATCTTGCGGCGCTGCTCGCCGCGTTTTTCAACGCCCCTGAAGTTTCCGGCCGAACCAAGAACACCTGCTGCTTCCATCCTGGATACCTCCTGATGAAGAAGGTCTTGCGAGAAACATGCCAGTTTTAATGTTTCAGTTTGGGACAGGGCTGTCGAGTTCGATGCCGGACAGGCTGATTTTGAGATGACGGGCCAGTTCTTCGACGACGATGATATGGTCCTGCCGCTGTGGCAGGCCGGAAACGGTGACGGTTCCGATAATGCCTGCCCCTTTCACCCGAATGGGGAAACAGCCGCCATGCGCGGCATAATCGACGCTGGCAAGGTTGCGGTCGGCAAGCGTTTTGCCGCTTTCGGCAAGTTCGAGGCCCATCCGGTACGAGGATTTGTGGAACCGGCGCACGAGGTTGATCTTGCGCCGGACCCAGTCCTCGTTGTCCGCCGTTGTGCCGGGACAAGCGTGATAGAACAGTTTGCGGTCCCATAGCGCGACATCGATGACGATCTCGAGCTTCGCCTCGTCCGCCCGTTTTTTCAAAGCGCAGCCGATGGCAAACGCGTCTTCTTCGCCAAACGAATTGAAGACGAGGCGCTGTTCCTGCTCGATGATTTTGGCGATGTCGCTCTGGTTGCTCATGGTGCATCGTTCCGGCTAGACTTGGTTTGCCCTGTTAGCATTGAAGGTTCGACATGCGCAAAAATTTCACATTCTGGTTTTGTCTGCTGGTTTTCCTGGTTCCGGCGCAGGCGGACGGTGTGCTCGACAAGATCATCTCGGATTTTGACAAAGCGCGGCTGGCCAACTTCCAGAAAGCCGAGGCCGAGGCGCTCAGCGAGGCCTTGCGCGGCGATCCGGCGGAGGTCGAAATATTGACCGAAGCGCTGTCCGGCAAACCATTGCCGATCGACGGGGATTTTGACGCAACCGGCAAATGGCGTTGCCGGGTGATCAAGGCGGGCGGCGATTTCGGGTTGCCGCTGGTCGTCTATGGCTGGTTCAAATGCCGCATCACCGATGACGGATCGGGCTGGTATGTCGAAAAAGTCTCCGGTTCACAGCGGCTGACTGGGCGGCTTTACACCAAGTCGGCGAGCGAGATGGTGTTTCTCGGGGCAGGGCATGTCAATGACGATCCGCCGCGCAAATATGGCGAGGATGGCGAGCACGACCAGGTGGCGATTGTGACAAGGCGGGAAAAGGACAGGCTGGTGTTCCAGTTTCCGGCGCCGAAGTTTGAGTCCAAGCTCGATGTGATGGTGATGGAGCGGGCGAAGTGATGGCGGGTTACCGGAGGTTGGCACATTGACATTCAAGAAGGAATATCTCGGAACTTCGCTTGAGGGGTGGCTTGGCGAGGAAAGCATTCTGCAGGAGGCAACTGCGTCTGCCGCCAAGAAGGTGATTGCTTGGCAGTCCAGCGGAACTGGGCGGGCCGAAGAGCGGGAGGCCAAATTGACGGCGTTATGCGAAATGCTGGACGCCTCGATTGCGCAGGGCGGTAGTCATAGCGCGGATGACGTGCGCGCCGCCGTCAAGACGCGGCTAGTGTAGCCTGAGTGAGGGACGATTTTTTACAATGAGAACGCTAACCATTCGCCTTTCCGACGATCAGCACGAACGCCTCAAAACGCTCGCCGCGAAAAGAGGCTTGAGCCTTAACAAGCTGTTTGAGGAATTTTCGACCAATGCGATTGCGGAGTTTGACACAGAGAAGCGGTTCCGCCTGCGGGCCGCACTGGGAGATAAGGCGCGGGGGGTGGAGATATTGGATGGAGTGGAAGTTTGCGGGGGCGAAGGGGTAAGACTTCCCTAAAATACAGCTATCACCCCTCCGCGTTAGTCATCCCGGAATTGCGCAGCAATATCCGCGATCCATTCCGGCGAAGAACGCAAGTGATTGATTCTGCAACCGTTTCTGTCCGCCAATGTTCCGGCATGGATCCCGGCTCGCGTCGCTTCGCTCCTTGGCCGGGATGACGAAGTGAAAGGGTCGAGCGCATAGGCAAGGGCGGCATTGCTGCCGCCCGACTCCGATGTTCTTTCGGTGCGGACTAATTTCGCGCCTTATCCACCAGCCGGTTCTTCCCGATCCAAGGCATCATCCCGCGCAGCTTCTCGCCGACTTCTTCGATCTGGTGCTTGTCGTTCATGCGGCGGATGCCTTTGAAGCGGGCGGCGCCGGAGCGGTATTCCTGCATCCATTCGGAGGTGAACTTGCCGGTCTGGATGTCATGCAGCACGCGCTTCATTTCGGCTTTGGTCTCATTGGTGATGATGCGCGGGCCGGTGACGTATTCGCCCCATTCGGCGGTGTTGGAGATCGAATAGTTCATGTTGGCGATGCCGCCCTCATAGATGAGGTCGACGATGAGCTTCACTTCGTGCAGGCATTCGAAATAGGCCATTTCGGGCGCATAGCCGCCTTCGACCAGGGTTTCAAAACCGGCGCGGATGAGTTCAACCA
>JANNRN010000439.1:0-1980 GCA_031401375.1 Phyllobacteriaceae bacterium
AGCAGTGGGACCGAGGAACTGCAAATCTCCCCACTTGGGGGGAGATGTCCGGCAGGACAGAGGGGGGTGCAGCGCTGGCGAGCAGAGTGGGTGCAGGAGTATAGAATGCAGATCACCTCGCCCGCCTTCAAATCCAACGCCCGCGAGGCGCTCGCCGATCCGTTCCTGCAACAGGCGATGGGTCATGTGCGTTCCGGTTTCATCGACAAACGCCGCGCCGCCATTGACGCGCTGCCGGAGTTTGAGTCGCTGCGCGACAGCGCCACGGCGATCAAGGACCATACACTGGCGCATCTTGATCTTTATCTCGAGGCCTATTGCAACAAGGTCGAATCATCAGGCGGTCACGTGCATTTTGCGGAAGACGCGCAGGACGCCCGCGATATCATCCTGAAGCTCTGCCGCGATGCCGGGGCGAAGACCGTGACCAAGGGCAAGAGCATGGTCACCGAGGAAATCGCGCTCAATCAGCATTTTGAGGAAAACGGCATTGTCCCGGTCGAGACAGACCTTGGCGAGTATATCATCCAGCTGCGCGGCGAGCATCCGAGCCACATCATTGCGCCGGCCGTGCATCTGACCAAGGAGCAGGTCGAGAGTGATTTTCGCCGCGTCCATACGCATTTGCCGATCAACCGCGATCTGAGCGAGCCGGTGACGCTGCTTAACGAAGCGCGCGGCGTTCTGCGGCAGAAGTATTTTGATGCGGATGTCGGGATCACCGGCGCGAACTTTCTCATTGCCGAAACGGGCACATCGGTGATCGTCACCAATGAGGGCAATGGCGATCTCACGCAAATCCTGCCGAAAGTGCATATCGTCGTCGCCACGATCGAGAAAATCGTGCCGACGCTGTCAGATGTCGCGCAAATCCTGCGCGTGCTCGCCCGTTCGGCGACAGGGCAGGACATGTCGGTTTATACGACACTTTCCACCGGGCCGCGCCGCAAGGGCGATCCGGACGGACCGGAGCAATATCACGTGGTCATTCTCGACAATGGCCGCACGAAGATGATCGGCACCGAATATCAGGACATGCTGCGTTGCATCCGCTGCGGCGCCTGCATGAACCATTGCCCGGTCTATCACGCCATCGGTGGCCATGCCTATGGCTGGGTCTATCCCGGCCCGATGGGCGCGGTGCTGACACCGTCTCTGATCGGCGTTGACAAGGCCGGGCATCTGCCCAACGCTTCGACATTCTGCGGCCGCTGCGAAAGCGTCTGCCCGATGAAAATCCCGCTGCCAAAAATGATGCGGCACTGGCGGGAGAATGAGTTCGAGAGGCATTTGACGCCGAATGCGGTGCGCTATGGACTGGGTGTATGGGCGTTTTTCGCCAAGCGGCCAAGGCTCTATCAACTCGTGGCCGGTTTCGGCATCCCGTTGCTCTCGATGCTTGGCGGCGCGAAGGGTCGTTTCAAGAGCCTGCCGCTCGCCGGCGGCTGGACCAAATGGCGCGACCTGCCAGCGCCGGAAGCGCGGACTTTTCAACAGATGTGGGCGCAGCGTGAAGCACGGAAACAGGAGGGACCGCGATGACCTTTCCGGCAAGTTTTTCGTCTGCTTGGCAAGCGATCTGCTCTCAGCCGCTGCACCCCTCTCTGTCCTGCCGGACATCTCCCCCTCAAGCGGGGAGATTTTCAAGCGGCGCCGTCTTCGCTCTTCCTTCAAACATTGCAAGAAATGACGAGACGGTGAAGCTTGCAATCTCCCTCCTTGAGGGGGAGATGTCCGGCAGGACAGAGAGGGGTGCAGCGGCTGAGAGCCGAGTGGCGGCAGTTTGTTGCGCCATATTTTCCGCAGCCGAATTGCTCCGCAAGACATCGGACATAACTCCCCAAGTCGCTGACGCGCGCGGGGCAGAGCAATGAACCCGAAAGACGCCATCCTTTCCCGCCTTCGCTCTGCCTTGCAAGTTTCGGGGGATGACAAAGAGCGCATTTCCGCCGTGGCTGCGCGACTGAAATCAGCACCCAA
>JANNRN010000440.1:0-3878 GCA_031401375.1 Phyllobacteriaceae bacterium
CTTGCCCGTCGGGCTCCACCATTCCGCCGCCATGCGCGAAAAGCGCTCGACTTCGGCGGAGTCAATCGTGGTGCGGGCGTTGGCGGGCATGGCGGGTCTCCTGATGCGGGGTATCAATGACGAGAGGTGGGGAATGTCAAGGGAAGTGCTGGCACACAGCAACTGCTCAATTCCAACTGTCTATTGCACCACCTGAGCCGTGTTCCACATGTCGTCATACGCTGCGACTTTTAGCTTTGCAGTCTCATGATCGATTCGAACAATCGAGGCAGGGGACCGCGCGGCGAAATCTTTGAACGATTGCGTCACCGTCCATACATTGACTGCATCAACCACAATCAGCCGGTCGTGCAGCTTTCGAGCTGGGCTCAAACGAACCGATAGCGGTCGTAGCCCTTGGTACTGCTGTGTCCATTTTGATGCCGCAACGGGCAAATCAGGCTTACATGTAGAGTTGTCAGAAAGTAGGAAAATTTGAACTTTTTCCGGGACTGCAATCAAATATTCCGTCACAATCTTGGCGTCCAAGTAGGGATCTACGACCAACAAATTTTGAGTTGCGCTGCTGAAGATGCCGCCAATGGCTTTGAATGCGTCAAACGCTGCACCAACGGGAACAAAACTTCCCTTTGACGCGGGTGCCACTTTGAGTTCCAGCATTGCAAAGTGTCTTAAGACGATTGACTTTATCTTTCCAGACGCGAGTGCGATTGAATACATTTTGCCGGTCCAGAACTCCTCCATTGCCGACTTAAACTGAACCTTATCGTGAAGGTCCTCGCGTGCTTCAATGACGGCATATGCACTCGCAAGCCACTTGGCACACCCATCCTCATTTGTTCCGAAGCTATCCAAATCCGGCATAACTTCGATCAGTCTTCCGAGATGAACATACAACTCCTCATCCGTCATTTTTCGCCGCCTTTTTCGCCTTGAACTCGGCAATCAACTCCGCGGCGGTAACCTCCCGGCCCGGACCACTTGCCAATCCTTCCTCAAGGGCGATACGAAGCCGCGCTATCTCCGCCTTCCTGCTTTTTTGCCTTTCTTCCCAAAGCCGTAAGGCCGCAAAAACTACCTCGCTGTTGGACGCGTAGTCACCCGCCTTAACCGCAGCTTCGATCCGTTCGAACAATGAAGTGGGCAGTGAAAAGGTCATGGTTTGCATGGCGGTTTCCTTTCCGGCATCTTGCGGGAAATCTCGGCAACTGACAATTGCCGAATGAAGCGCCCAAAGTGCGGGACATGGGAAATCGCTCCCCGGTAATTTCGAAGGCCCCACACGGCGTCGTCATCCCGGAATTGCTCTGCGCGCCGCAGTTCAGGCATGGATCCCGGATATCGCTTCGCGATTCCGGGATGACGAGCCGTGTGTCCTATTCATGGTTGTAGCCCAAGCTCTACAACATCTGCCCCAAAAACTCCTGCACTTCTTTGCCCGGCCGGAACAGGCCGAGCCGCTTGATCTCCCATTCAAGCCTGATGCCGGAATTCTCGAGCACGCGAGCGCGCACGGTCTCGCCGAGATACTCCAGATCATAGCCATGCGCCGTGCCGGTATTGATCATGAAATTACAGTGCATCGGCGACATTTGCGCCCCGCCGATCATCAGCCCGCGGCAGCCTGCGTTGTCGATCTCTTTCCAGGCCGACGTGCCGGGCGGGTTTTTGAAGGTCGAACCGCCGGTCTTCTCGCGGATCGGCTGCACCGTTTCGCGATGGTTCTGCACCTCGTCCATCCTGGCGCGGATTTCTTCCTTGTCCGCCTTGTAGCCTTCAAAGGTGGCGGCGGTGAAAATCAGGTCTTTGGCCGCGCTTGAATGCCGGTAGGCATAGCCCAGATCCGCATTCGTCAACACATGCAGATTGCCCTTGCGGTCAATCGCCCGCACCTCGACGACCCGTTCGCGCGTCTCAACACCGTTGGCCCCGGCATTCATCCTGAGCGCGCCGCCAATGCCGCCTGGAATGCCGTGATAAAAGTGGAAGCCGCCAATACCGGCTTCAAGCGCAAACGACGCCACCCGTTTGTCCGGGGCCGCAGCGCCTGCCTTGATGCGTGTTTCGGAAACCTGTTCGACATTGCCAAAGCCCTTGGCGGAAAGCCGGATCACAACACCCGGAATACCGCCGTCGCGCACTAAAAGGTTCGAACCGATGCCAACCGGCGTCACCGGAATTTCCGCCGGAAGCACGCGCATGAACTCGGCAAGGTCCTCCTCATCCGCAGGCTGAAACAAGATTTCTGCCGGACCACCGGCGCGAAACCAGGTAATCTTGTCCATCTCGGCATTGGGGATCAACTTTCCCCGGACATTGCCAAGTTTGTCACCGAGCTTGGCCAGCAAAACCTCGCCGTTGAAAAGAGGCGCTCCCATCACGGCCTCGCTTCGATTGCGGCGAGTTCCTTGGGAAGCGCATAGGCCCATTGCGTGATATTGCCTGCGCCAAGACAGACGACGAAATCACCGGGCTGCGCCAACTGCCGGATAAGCGGCGCCAAGTCTGGCGCACCGTTGATGTAGCGCGCATCGCGATGTCCGCCTGAGCGAATTTTAGCCACCAATGCCTCCGATGTTACGCCTTCGATGGCATCTTCGCCCGCCGGGTAAACAGGCGCAAGGATGACTGTGTCCGCGTCATTGAAACAGGCGGAAAATTCATCAAACAGGCTCGCAAGCCGCGTGTAGCGATGCGGTTGCACGACCGCGATAACCTTGCCTGTTGCGGCATCCCGCGCGGCGCGCAGCACTGCTTTGATCTCAACAGGATGGTGGCCGTAATCGTCGATAATCTCGGCGCCGTTCCAGAAACCCGTCTGGGTGAAGCGGCGTTTGACGCCACCGAACCCGAGCAGACCGCGCTTGATGTCTTCGTCAGAGATGCCGAGTTCATGCGCAACCGCAATCGCCGCCGTGGAATTTGAGACATTGTGCCGGCCGGGCATTGGCAACCTGAGATCATTGATAGCGCTGGTCTTGCCGGTTTTGCGGTCGCGGAAGAGGACATCAAAAATCGTTGACGAACCGTCCAGCCGGCAGTTCAGAAACCGCACATCGGCCTGCGGATTCTCGCCATAGGTGATGACCCTGCGGTCCTCAATGCGCGATACAAGCGCCTGCACCTCCGGGTGGTCGAGACACATGACGCCAAAACCGTAAAACGGCACGTTTTCAATGAAGGCCATGAAGGCTTCCCGCACTTTTTCGAACGTGCCGTAGTGGTCAAGATGTTCAGGATCGATATTGGTGATGACGGCGACATCGGCGGGCAGCTTCAGAAACGTGCCATCGCTCTCATCGGCTTCGACCACCATCCAGTTGCCTTCGCCCATGCGCGCGTTTGTGCCATAGGCATTGATGATGCCGCCATTGATCACCGTCGGATCCAGCCCGCCTGCGTCAAGCAAGGCAGCGACCATCGAGGTCGTCGTCGTCTTGCCATGGGTGCCGCCAATGGCGACCGCCTGACGAAACCGCATCAGCTCCGCCAGCATCTCGGCGCGGCGCACGATGGGTAACAGCTTTTCGCGCGCGGCCATCAGTTCCGGATTGTTTTTCCGGATGGCGGTCGAGACAACCACAACCTCGGCATCGCCGAGATTGGCTGCGGTATGGCCGACGAAAACCTCAATCCCCTTCTCGCGCAGCCTTTGGCAATTGGCGCTGTCAGCCTGATCTGAGCCTTGAACCCGATAGCCAAGATTATGCAGCACTTCGGCAATGCCGCTCATGCCGATGCCGCCAATGCCGATGAAATGCACCAAGCCGATATTGGGCGGCATCTTCATTGGCTGTGTTCCTTCTTGAATTCCTGAACCGTCTTTCCCCCCGCAATAGCCTCTGTGAGATCGGCAAGCAAGGAAGCGGCATCGGGTC
>JANNRN010000441.1:0-1871 GCA_031401375.1 Phyllobacteriaceae bacterium
GGAGAGACACGACAGGCAGCGGTCAATATGGGTAACCGTGACCTTGTCGGCGGGCCGGTCATTTTCCAGCATGTCCTTGATGAGATAAATCCGCCCACGCGGTGAATCGAGCTCATTGCCCAGCACCACATAAGTCGGGCATGTCGCGGTGCAAAAGCCGCAATGCACGCAGGCGCGCAGAATGGATTCGGACTCGGCGATCTGCGGGTCGGCGAGTTGGGCAAGGGTGAAGGAGGTTTGCATGGGTACGGCCCTAATATGTCAAATTTCTGCGGCAGGCATTTCGCCTTTGTTTGATGAAGCTCTTGCCGGTCAATCTGCGCTCAATCGCTGCACCCCTCTCTGCCTGCCGGCATCTCCCCCCAAGTGGGGAGATTGGACGCGACGGCCCTCCCAGATAATCTCCCCACTTGGGGGGAGTTGTCCGGCAGGACAGAGAGGGGTTCAGCGGTAGGGCACAGATTGGCGTCATGCAAACATCCTTCCCGGATTCAATATCCCCAGCGGATCAAACTGCTCTTTCAACCGTTTTGACAAGGCCGCCAACGCAGGCGGCTGCGGCTCAAACACGGGGATCGCCCGCCGCTGCTTCTCGCTGGCGCGGATGAGAGTGGCGTGGCCGCCGCCGTGTTTCTTGATCAATGCGCGCAAGGTTTCCGCATTCGGCTCGCCCTCCATGCGTATCCAGATCAGGCCGCCTTGCCAGTCATAGAATGCATCAGCGGCGGCATGCAGGCGGAAATCGGCAACAATGGCATGGCCGGACATGGGCGGCGCCGAGACGCGCCAGACCGGGCGGCTGGTTCTGTCCGCAAATGGCATCACGTCGCGGATTTCTCGCCACAGGCTCCGGGATTGCGCCTCGGCAAGAATGTCCGTTTTGCCCTTGAGTAGATGAGCGAGTTTTGCCGCGCGGTATGCGACCGATTTCGGGAAACCTTCGATGCGCAGCAGGGTCGAAGACAGGCCAGACAGCGCGCTGTCAATCACCTTTCCCGTCACCGTTTCCGGCAAATGCGCGGCGGACGAGATCTCGGCGTTCGAGCCCATGGCGGCCGCCATGGCGACAGCGGCCTGCACATCGTCAAGGCCGCGCAAAACCAATGTGTGCTCAGTCTCGGCGGCGGGGAGGACTTTGAAGGTAACGGTGGTGAGAACCGCCAAGGTTCCCCATGAGCCGGCAAGGCCCTTGGAAAGGTCGTAGCCGGTGACATTTTTCATCACCCGCCCGCCCGATTTGAACAATTCGCCGCGCCCGGAGACGGCCTCGATGCCGAGCACGTGATCGCGCGCCGCGCCCGCCTTGAGGCGGCGCGGACCGGACGAATTTGTAGCCAATACTCCGCCAATGGTGCCGCGCCCGGCTACGCCGCCGAAGAGCGGGCCATAGTCCATGGGTTCGAAGGCGAGTTGTTGACCCTTGGCGGCGAGCAGTGCTTCGATCTCGCCCATAGCGGTTCCCGCCAGCGCGGAGAGGACGAGTTCTTCGGGTTCATAAAGGATGATGCCAGAGAGGGCGGACAGGTCGAGAATATTGCTGTTTTCAACCGGCGCACCGATGCGGCGTTTGGAGCCATGGCCGATAATTTCCAACGGCGTTTGCGCGGTGAGCGCGGATTGGACAGCGGCGAGGACGTCAGCGGGGGTCATGGCGCGGGTTTGGCGCGAGGCGCCCCCCTCTGCCTGCCGGCATCTCCCCCGCGAGGGGGGAGATCACCACCTCTTGCTCCGCTGGAAAATGTGCGAAAAGGCGACGCGTATCACCTCCCCCCGCGCGGGGGAGATGTCCGGCAGGACAGAGGGGGGCGCTCAGGCGAGACGCGTATCGCAATGGCGCTCATCAAAACCTCGGAATATCAGGATAGGCCATC
>JANNRN010000442.1:0-2119 GCA_031401375.1 Phyllobacteriaceae bacterium
GGCCTGCGCGGACGTGGACATGAAGGCTGCCAAGTCACGGGCGAAGGAATTCGGCATCAAGGCGCAGAGTGTCGGCAATCTCTTGAAAAACCCCGACATCGACATCGTGGTCAATCTCACCATCCCCGCCGCGCATTATCCGGTGTCGATGAAAATTCTCAGGGCGGGCAAGCATGTCTATTCGGAGAAGCCGCTGGTGCTTTCGCTGAAAGAAGGCCTGGCGCTGAAAAAGCTTGCGGATGAAAAGGGTCTTAAGGTCGGCTGCGCGCCGGACACGTTCCTCGGCGGTTCACATCAACTTGCCCGCAAAGCGATTGATGATGGCAAGATTGGCAGGATCACCTCCGGCACAGCCCATGTGATGGGATTCGGCATGGAGCATTGGCACCCGAACCCCGATTTCTTTTTCCTGCCCGGCGGCGGACCAATCCTTGACATGGGTCCTTACTATCTCGCCAACCTCATCAACCTTGTCGGACCGGTGAAGCGGGTGGCGGCTCTTACTTCGATGGCGACACCGACACGCAAAATCTCGAGCCAGCCGCGCGCCGGAGAGGAAATTCCGGTCAAGACGCCGACCAACATTCACGCGCTGCTGGAGTTTGAAAACGGCGCCACGGTGACATTGTCCGCTTCGTGGGATGTCTTTGCCCATCGGCACGCCCACATGGAGCTCTATGGAACCGAGGGCTCGATCTATGTGCCGGATCCGAATTTCTTTGGCGGTGAGGTTCTCGCGACAAAGCGCAATGGCCCTGCAGAGCCGCTCGATGATTGGGATCACCCGTTCGGCATCCCAAATCAGGAACATCCACAGGGCGCGATGGCCAATTACCGGGCGGCTGGCCTTGCCGACATGGCTATCGGCATCCAGGAGAAACGGGACCACCGCTGTTCGCTTGAGCGCACGCTGCATGGCGTCGAAATCATGACGGGCATCCTGAAATCCGGCGAGACGGGCAAGTTTGTCGAGATGAAGACGACATGTACACGGCCCGCAGCTCTTGGGCCGAAAGAGGCCAGGGCGCTGCTGAAGTAACGCATCTGCGCCAGACCGCCGCGCCGGATCAGCCGGCGCGGTATTCCTTTTGATGGAGAGAGCCATGCCCTGGCAGCCCGCAAACACTCGCTATGACAAGATGAAGTATAATCGCGTGGGAAAAAGCGGGTTGAAATTGCCCGCGCTTTCGCTTGGCCTGTGGCACAATTTCGGCGAAGACACGCGCCATGAATTGAAGCGCGAACTTTGCCGCACCGCCTTTGATCTTGGCATCACGCACTTTGATCTTGCCAATAATTACGGGCCGCCGCCTGGCTCTTCTGAAACGGCTTTCGGCGAAATCCTGCGCACCGATTTTGCCGGTTTGCGTGATGAGATGATCATTTCCAGCAAGGCCGGTTACCAGATGTGGCCGGGCCCCTATGGCGAATGGGGCGGCCGCAAGTATATGCTGGCTAGCCTGGACCAGAGTCTGAAACGGATGGGTCTGGATTATGTGGACATCTTTTATTCACACCGCTTCGACCCCGACACACCATTGGAAGAAACCATGGCCGCGCTGGACCACGCCGTGCGTTCCGGCAAGGCGCTCTATGCCGGCATCTCGTCTTACAATTCCAAGCGGACGAAGGAAGCGGCAAAAATCTTGCGCGAACTCGGCACGCCCTGCGTCATTCATCAGCCGAGCTACTCGATGCTGAACCGCTGGGTTGAGGATGATGACCTTCTGGACACGCTGGACAAGGAGGGGATGGGCTCCATCGTCTTTTCGCCTTTGGCGCAGGGCATGCTGACTGCGAAGTATTTGAAGGGCATTCCCAAGGACAGCCGGGCGGCGCAAGACAAATCACTCGACAAGAACTTCCTCAATGACAAAAACATTGCCAGCCTTCAAGCGTTGAACGCCATTGCCGAAAAGCGCGGTCAGACATTGGCGCAGATGGCGATTGCGTGGGTGTTGCGTGGCGGCCGCGTCACCTCGGCCTTGATCGGGGCTTCAAAGCCGCAACAAATAGTTGACTGCGTCGCCGCACTCGACAAGCCGGATTTCACCAAGGCTGAACTTGTTGAAATCGACAAATACGCACGCGATGCAGACATCAATCTTTGGGCAGCCTC
>JANNRN010000443.1:0-3695 GCA_031401375.1 Phyllobacteriaceae bacterium
GGCCCATACGCCGAGCAGCGCAGCAGCAAGGCCATACCATGTGACGACATATTGAAGATGGTTGTTGGGCAGCAAAACCAGCGTCGTCTTGGTGATGGGCAAGCTGTCCGGCGGCACGTCGCTCCAGTCATCAACAAAGAAAGGCAACAGTTTTTCCTTGTCGATCCTGGCCGCCGCGGCCATGCCCTGAAGGTCTTTCCAGAACCAGGTGCGGCCGTCCACATCATTGTCGGGTGTCATTGAGGATGGCTTGCCGGCCAAGGGATTGCGGGCAAGGCCGGTGAACTGCTTTTCAACGGCCACCTGTGATTCTGGCCGCGTCGCAGGATCGCGCCGGTCGTAGGGCACAAAGCCGCGATTGAGCATCACAAAACGGCCATCGCCAAGTCTGAGCGGCGCGTAAATGTTCCAGCCGCTTTGGCCTTGATATGTTGAAAGAAAATACTGCTCGGCGCCGGGCGCCAGAGAGCCCGACAGCGTGACCGGATAATAGTCGACATCGCCGGTTTTCTGAAAAACATCCTCGACTTCGCCCAGCGGTAATGGCGGCGATGCCATCCGCGTCTCAATGGAGGCCAACAGCGATTCTTTCCACGCGAGCCGTTTGACTTGCCATGTTCCAAGCGACAGCAGCACGATAAGACCGGCGAGCACCGACAGATGCATGCCCCAGCGCATCGACCCAAGGGACAATTTCATCCCTCTTTCCGGTCAAGCCGCCCCTCTGCCGCCTTGTTGCTAAATTGCAGGGCGATCAGGACGCCCTTCAACCAGCGCAGGGCAAGCAAGGACAGGATGATCGCCAACGGCATCCAAAGAACGAAATGCACCCAGAGAGGCGGGTTGTAGGAGACGTCAGTCCAGAGCGCCAGACCAACGACAATGAAGCCAATGATGAGAATGACGAAGGGAACCGGGCCGTCGCCCGAATCGACAAAGGAATAGTCCAGCCCGCAGTTTGTGCAACCCTTGGCAAGTCTGATATAGCCCTTGAACAGGCGGCCGGCGCCGCAGCGCGGGCATCGCGCCTTCAAGCCTGCGGAAATCGGATCGACCGGCGGATAGTTCGCCTTGTCCCCTTCGATCATGGCAATATCTCTATCGATGTGCCGTCGGGCACCGCACGCCAAATCTTTTCCATGTCCGCATTGGTTACAGCAATGCAGCCAAAGGTCCAGTCGATCTGCTGCAACAACAGCGAGGCCGGCAATGCGTAACCGTTCGGCTGGCCATGGATCATGATGTCGCCGCCCGGGTCGACACCGGCTTGGCGCGCCCGGGCCATGTCCTTTTGCTCAGGATAGGAAATGTGCAGCGACAGATGATAGCCGCTTTGCCGATTGCGCCAGTCGATCATATAGCGGCCCTCGGGCGTGCGCATGTCGCCTTGTCTTTCCTTGTCACCTTGCGGATTGCGGCCAAGAGCGATCTTGAAGCTGGCAATCACGGCGCCTTCGCGCAGCAATTCGAGGCGGCGCTCAGATTTGTCGACCCTGATGTGATCGGCGATCCCGATTGGCTTTTCCGGCGCCTGCTCGGGCATTTGCGTTGTCAGCGGAAACAGCGGGACGAAAAACAGGAAGAGAAGTGAGCGCTTGATCAAAGCTGGCACCAATGAAAAAAGGCGGGATCGCTCCCGCCTTTGTCAAAGGTGATGCAGGCAAATCAATGGCCGGCGGCGTGATGTATCGGAGCGCCCCACGAGGCCCAGACATAGACGCATGAAAACAGGAACAGCCATACCACGTCAACGAAATGCCAGTACCAGGCCGCCGCTTCAAAGCCGAAATGCTGCTGGGGCGTGAAATGGCCCTTGAGAGCACGGGCTAGGCAAACCATCAGGAAAATGGTTCCGATCAATACATGGAAGCCGTGAAAGCCGGTCGCCATGAAGAATGTGGCGCCATAGAGGGATTCGGAGAATGTGAACGGCGCGACGGAATATTCATAGGCCTGAACTGCCGAAAAAAGGATGCCCAGCAAGACTGTCAGAATGAGGCCGTTGACCAGACCCTTCCGGTCATCGTGCAGGAGCGCGTGGTGAGCCCAGGTCACCGTCGTTCCGGACAGCAAGAGAATGATCGTGTTGTAAAGCGGCAAATGAAGCGGATCGAGCACCTCGATGCCCTTGGGTGGCCAGATACCGCCGGTATAGGCAACCCGGCTGGCCTGAATGGCTTCACCCGGATAAAGGGTTGCGTCGAAAAATGCCCAGAACCAAGCGACAAAGAACATCACTTCAGAGGCGATGAACATGATCATGCCGTAGCGCAAGTGAATGGATACCACGCGCGTATGGTGCCCTTCATCAGCTTCCTTGATCGTATCGGACCACCAGGCGAACATCGTATAGAGCACGACCACCAGGCCGATGAAGAACAGCCACGGATTGGCAATATTCAGTCCGAAAAGCGGCAGGGAGCCGCCCTTGAGGTATTGCATCCAGGCGACGCCGCCAATGGCCATGATCAGCGCCCCGATCGAACCAATGAATGGCCACGGGCTCGGATCGATAATGTGGTAGTCGTGGTTCTTGGCGTGTGAATCAGCCATGCTGTCCCCCGGGTTCATCCATTTTCAGCGTCCAAGCCTTGCTTGAACAGTTACAATTGTCCCTTGACCTTTTCAACGACTTTCGCGCCGTCAGCCGCAGCTACCGGCGTTGAATCCAACGAAGGAAAGAACGTGTAGGAAAGTGTGATCGTGTCGATGTTCTTCAGGTCAGGATCGTCAACGATTGCGGGATCAATGAAGAACACGACCGGCATTTCCAGGGTTTGCCCAGGCTTGAGTTCGGTATCGGTAAAGCAGAAACACTGCATCTTGTTGAAATAGCTTCCGGCGAGCGCCGGCGTCACATTGAATGTGGCCGTGCCGCGGGTCGGCGCACTGAACGGATTTGATGCCGCGTAGTTGATCAGCACGGTTTCGCCGATTTTCAATTCGACGGACCGTTGAACAGGTTTGAATTCCCAAGGCAGTCCGGGGGCGACATTGGCATCAAAACGAACGGTGAGCTTCCTGTCCAAAATTGTGCCGGAAGCCTGTTCGACGCGCTGGGTGGTTCCGCCAAAGCCTGTCACCTGGCAGAACAGGCTATAGAGCTCCGCCGACGCGAAGGTAACGCCGATCATTCCTGCAAAAAAGGCGAGGCACGCACCGGCAACCACCAGATTGGATCGGGGCTTATTCACGGTCGGGCTGGAAGGTTCAGGGGTCATCACGCGTCACATCGGCCGCTGAAGGATGTTGGCGCCGATTTTGGCCCAGGTCGCCACATACACGACCACGACAAAGGCCGCCAACGCGATGCCCAACGCAAGGGAACGGCTGCGTTGCGCCCTTCGCTGCTTTTCATTGAGGATGATGCCTTCTTCTTCCACTCAGGCGCTCCATGCCGCGGCGAGCCGGGCGACGATGTTTTCAGTCAGCAGCGTTGCGAAAAGACCGGCAAGATAGATCAGCGAAAACCTGAACATCGCCTTGGCTGGTTTCATGCTCCGATCATCTTCAGCCATCCGGAAAACACGAAATGCATGATAGACAAAACCAATGCCAAGACCGGCCGATATCACCAGATAGGCAAGCCCGCCGGTTCCAAGGAATGCGGGCAAAACGCCGAGCGGCGCCACCAGAAGCGAATAGGCAAGGATCTGGCGCTTGGTCGACGCCGCGCCCGCCACATTCGGCATCAT
>JANNRN010000444.1:0-10009 GCA_031401375.1 Phyllobacteriaceae bacterium
GCAAAAGCATAGAACACAAACATGCCGGCAAGAATGCCGGTAGTGGCGCGCGCCGCAACAAGACCTGGCCGGTTGACCCTGAAGAGAGACAGAAGATTGCCCTTGCGGAACGCCAGCGCAAAGATCGGGACCATGGCAAACACGGAGATAAAGAAGCCGATCTCAAAAACGGACGACTTTTCCCCGAGGCTCTTGATGATGGCATCCGCGCAACAAAAGCTCAAATAGGCCAGAAGCGCCAGCAACACCCCTTTGTTCATCTTGGCAGCCAATCTCGGATTTTTTTGGGCGGTGGAAAATCGGAACCGGAAATACGATTCTTTTCGAGGAAGTGCACTTGGTGCATGATCAAGTCAAGGCGAAGGACTGTCTGAATAGATTGGCTCCGGATGCTTGCCGGGGGCTTGCCTTCAACGCTGTCCTGCCCCACCTGACTCGGTGTCCGGCAAATGGAGGTTAATGATGAAAATCGGAATTATCGGTTCTGGGACAGTGGCGACAACACTTGCACAAGGATTTGTCAAACACGGTCATTCGGTCATGCTCGGATCACGTGATCCCGAGAAACTTGGCGAATTCAACAAAGCCAATCCGGCGGCAAAGGCCGGCAGCGTCAGTGAAACCGCCTCATTCGGCGACGTGCTTGTTTTGGCCGTGAAGGGATCGGCCGCAGAAGAGGCGCTCGAACTTGCGGGCGCCGCTAACATTGGCGGCAAGACCGTCATTGACGCGACCAACCCGATCGCTGAATCGCCGCCTGAAAACGGCGTGCTGAAGTTCTTCACAAATCTTGACATGTCGCTGATGGAAAGACTTCAGGCGAAGTTCCCGCGTGCCCGTTTTGTCAAGGCGTTCAACTCAGTTGGCGCCGCCGTCATGGTGAATCCTCAATTTGCCGGCGGGCGTCCGACCATGTTCATTGCTGGCAATGATCCCCGCGCCAAGGCTGAAACCTCCCAGATCCTCGAGACCTTCGGATGGGACGTTGAGGACCTCGGCGGAGCTGAGGCTGCGCGCGCCATCGAGCCGCTGTGCATTCTGTGGTGCATTCCAGGCTTTCTCAAGAATGACTGGTTCCACGCGTTCAGGATTCTGCGCTAAGCCAAATGCGGCGGCCTTCCCTGTCAGGAGGTTCCGAGAATGAAGTCGGTTTTCGCCCGGTATTCGAGCACCTCATCGACGTTGAGCAAGTCATTCGATGCGACCCAGTTGCGCGCATAGGCCATGTCAAAGCCGTGGTCCAGCCAGCGCTGGATCAGGCGGCGCTCCAGTTCCTTGCGCGGAACGTCGATGAATATTTTAAAGTCAAAGAGCCCGTGCAGATGGTTCCAGGGCGATCGCGCCAGCAACAGATAATTGCCCTCGACAATGACAAACCTTGCTTTCGCATCGACAATGTCAGCCGCCGCGCGTGACAGCTCCAGGGTGCGGTCAAACACGGCAATCGCGATCTCCGACTCGCGCGCCCGGATGCGTTTCAGGAGAACCTCCAGCCCACGCACATCGAAGGTAAAAGGCGCGCCTTTTCGGGCGCGATGGCCGCGGGCGTTCAGGATGGTGTCATCGAAATGAAAACCGTCCATCGGCACCGTGATCGCCGATTGACCCTGATCTGCAAGCTCGGCGCAAAGGTTATGCGCCAGCGTCGATTTTCCCGATGCGGGCGCGCCGGCGATAGCCACCACGAAACGCGGCGATGCGCCGGCTTTTTCGCGGACAAGTCGGGCAAGACCGGCGATGTCAGACATGGCCGGTCCCAAAATCGTGTGTTCGGCAATATCTCATGGCATCACGCCGCCAGGAGTTCCCTCGGCGGCTCCTTGGCGCCCGTCATGAACGCCACTGCATCCGACATGGTGTAGTCCTTCGGATTGACGACGCAAAGGCGTTTTCCCAAACGGTGAATATGAATCCGGTCCGCCACCTCAAACACATGCGGCATGTTGTGCGAGATCAGGATGATCGGCAGGCCCCGGCGTTTGACGTCCAGGATGAGTTCAAGAACGCGCCGGGACTCCTTGACGCCGAGCGCTGCCGTCGGCTCATCCATGATCACCATTTTTGAACCGAAGGCGGCGGCGCGCGCCACCGCAACGCCCTGCCGCTGACCGCCGGACAGTGTTTCAACAGCTTGGCTGATGTTCTGGATGGTCATCAGGCCAAGTTCAGTGAGCTTGTCGCGGGCGCGTTTTTCCATCGCGGTGCGATCCAGCATCCGCAACCACTGCCCCAAAAATCCCGGACGGCGGATTTCGCGGCCCAGGAACATGTTGTCGGCAATCGACAGGGCTGGTGACAGTGCGAGGTTTTGATAGACGGTTTCAATACCGGCTTCACGGGCCTCCATGGGAGACCTGAAATGAACGGCCTTGCCATCCAGCTGTATCTCACCCTCGTCGGGAACCACCGCGCCGGAAATAGCCTTGATCAGCGACGATTTTCCGGCGCCGTTATCGCCGATGACCGCAAGGATTTCGTTCGGATAAAGATCGAAATCGGCATTGTCGAGGGCGGTGACGCGGCCGTAGCGCTTGGTCAGGCCGCGCGCTGTGAGAATAGGGCTCTGTGACATCAGCTTGAGACCTTTCTGATCCACTGGTCGATCGCAACAGCGGCAATAATCAAGATACCAACGGTGAAATCCTGCCACAAAACGTCAACGCCGGACAACGACAAACCGTTTCGGAAGACGCCGACGATGATTGCGCCAAGCACCGAGCCGACGATCGATCCGCGTCCGCCAAACAGCGACGTGCCGCCGATCACAACAGCGGTGATGGAATCAAGGTTTGCAAATTCTCCTGCCAGCGGTGTGACCGTTCCGCCAACGCGTCCGATCAGCACCCACGCCCCGAAGGCGCAAATGAGACCGGCAACCGTATAGACCGAGCGAAGGGTTTTGTCGGTTTGGATACCCGCCAGATTTGCCGCTTCCGGATCATCGCCGATGGCGTGGACATGGCGACCCCAGGCGGTCCAGTTCAAAACATACCACATCAAGACGGCCAGCAGGATAAGGGCTATGCCGCCATAGGTGAGGGTCGCGCCACCGCCGCCGGTGGCGTTCGCCCCGAACAAGGTGATTTTTTTGCCGAACCAGATCAAAAGCGGCGCGACAGCTTCCGTGTCGGAGGCGCGGATTGATTCCGAGTGGGAATACCAGAGTTTCAGCGCAGCAAAGATGTTCAGCGTTCCCAGCGTCACAATGAAGGGCGGCAATCGCAATCTGGTCACCAGCACGCCGTTCACATAGCCCATGAGAGCGCCGGCCCCCAGGCCAATGGGAATCGCGATGAAATCCGGAACCCCGGCCTGCACGGCGAGTTTGCCCATCACAATGGACGACAGCACCATGATGGCGCCGACCGAGAGATCGATACCGGCTGTGAGTATGATGACCGTTTGCGCAATCGCGATAATGCCGGTCACTGTCACTTGCTGCAGGATCGTCGACAGATTGGCGGGCGAGAAGAAACGGCCTCCCGCCAGAAAACCGAAAATCACGACGCTGAGAACAACAACAAAAACCGGTATGGCCGTTGGATTGGAATGAAGGAAACCGCGCAGCTTTTCCAACGCTGTGGCGCCCGATTTTTCAAAGCTCGCGACCTTGACATCGGCCTTGGCGAGCGTGCTTTCAAAGTCTGACACCACCTTGGTGGGCTGCCCCGGATCGGCCATTTCTCCCCCTCTCCCAGTTTTTGATTACTCTTCCCTTGATGATGGAAAGGGCGACTGTAACAGCCGCCCTTCGCGCTTTTCAACTGCTAAATGAGACTAAAATCTCAACCCCAGCACTTCTTCAGGCCCTCTTCCGAGGTGATCGATTTGATACCCTCGACCGGCTTGTCGGTGATAAGTTCAACACCGGTGTTGAAGAAGTCCAAGCCTTCGGAATTTGCCGGCTTGGCGCCATCCTTGGCAAAGGCGGCGACGGCTTCAACACCCATGGATGCCATCAACAGCGGGAACTGCATGGAAGTGGCGCCAATGATGCCTTCCTTGACGCTCTTCACGCCCGGGCAACCGCCGTCAACCGACACAACCAATGTGTCTTTCTCCCGGCCGGCAGCCTTGAGGGCTTGGAAGGCGCCTTCAGCAGCAGGCTCATTGATTGTGTAGACCACGTTCATGCCGGGTTCCTTGGCAAGAAGGTTTTCAACCGACTTCAAGCCGCCTTCAGGGTTTGCGCCTGATGATTCATGGCCGATGACACGCTTGTCGGTTTCCGAACCCATGACTTTCAGGTCTGGAACTTCGATGCCGAAGCCGGTGAGGAAGCCGGTGTCACGCTGAACGTCAACCGAGATGTTGTCCTTGTTGATGTCGAGCATGCCGATCTTGGCGTCCGCTGCCTTGTCGCCCAGCTGCGCCTTCGCCCATTGACCGATCAGGATACCAGCCTGGAAGTTGTCGGTCGCGAAAGTCGCATCGGTTGCGTCCTTGTCCCCAATTGGGGTGTCAAGAGCGATCACCAAAAGACCGGCTTCGCGCGCCTTCTTCAGCGCGGGAATGACGGAATCGTTCGATGCAGTGATCAGAATGCCCTTTGCACCACCGGTGATGCAATTTTCAATGGCTTCGATCTGTGGAGCGGCGTCGCCGTCAACCTTGCCTGCGGCAGCAGTGAATTCAATGCCGAGTTCGGTGGCCTTGGCTTCCGCGCCTTCCTTCATTTTCACGAAGAAGGGGTTGGTGTTGTTCTTGGTGATCAGGCAAACGCCACCGGCGGCCTGAGCCGATGAGATAGATGCAACGCCAAACGCCAGGGCGCCGAGCATTGATAAAACGAGTGATTTCTTCATTAAGTGTTCCTCCCAGAACAATTCACCGCCGGGTCGTCCGGCGGATCATCAAGACACTTCCAAGAAGATCGGCTTTGCAAAATATTTCGCTCAAAGCCCGCCTTCCTCTCCAGCCAACACCGAATCCAAGCCTTTGTCAATAAATAAATCCGCTTGATTTATTAAATAATTTCGTCATGCTTCCCTTTCAGGTCCAACATGCGACCCCGCCATTCTCGGGAGGAAAAGGGGCGATGAGCGACGCGACAAAAGCGGCGGATTCAACGATGTTCGATAGCCCGCGCGGCTCGAACCAGACCGCCGTGCGCGCCTATAATGAGCGGCTCGTTCTGTCTTTGGTGCGCCGCCATGGCAGCCTTGCCAAGGTCGATATTGCCCGTGAGACCGGGCTTTCCGCGCAAACCGTTTCGGTCATTATGCGATCCCTGGAGAGTGACGGCCTGCTTGTGCGCGGTGCGACCAAAAAGGGGCGGGTTGGCCAGCCGTCAGTGCCGATGTCGCTGAATGCCGGCGGGGCGCTGTCAATCGGTTTGAAGATTGGCCGCCGCAGCGCAGATCTCGTTCTCATGGATTTCGTCGGACAAATCCGCAGACAGTTGCGCCAGACCTACGCTTATCCCTCGCCCGAAGGGATCATCAAGTTTGTCAGGGAGGGCGTGCGGGAACTTAACGGCCAGCTCAAACCGGGCGAACTTGAGCGCGTGGCGGGTCTTGGCATTGCAGCGCCTTTTGAACTGTGGAACTGGGCCGACGAGGCGGGCGCCTCGCAGGCGGAAACCGGCGCCTGGCGCGGCTTTGATCTGCACGAAGAAATCGCCAAGGTCGTTGCTTTTCCCGTCTTTGTGGAAAATGACGCGACAAGCGCCTGCGGAGCGGAGCTGGTATTCGGCCTTGGCTCCCACTATCCCGATTTTGTCTATTTCTTCGTGGGATCGTTTATCGGCGGCGGCGTCGTCATCAATTCGAGTCTGTTCAAGGGAAGAACCGGAACCGCAGGATCCATCGGCCCCATGCTTGTGCCCGACGGGAAAGGCGGATCGCGCCAGCTTATCGAGGCGGCTTCGGTTTACGTTCTGGAACGCATGCTGCGTCAAGCCGGCATTGATCCGCGCCCGCTCTGGTACTCAGCCGATGACTGGGTCGATTTTGGCACGATACTTGACCAATGGATTGCCGGCACTGCAGACGCTCTCGCCTATGCCATTGTCAATTGCGCCGCGGTCATCGATTTTGGCGCGGCCATTATCGATGGCGGTTTTCCTGCCTGGGTCAGGGCGCGGATTGTCGCGGCGACGCGCATCGCCATGGGAAAACTTGACCGGCGCGGCGTCGTCATTCCGGAAATTCTCGAAGGACAGGTGGGAAGCAATGCCCGTGCAATCGGCGGCGCCAGCCTTCCATTATTCTCCCGCTATCTGCTCGACTTCAATTCCTTCCTGAAAGAGACGGCGTGATGCTGAAAAACATCAACCCCATCCTCGGGCCGGAATTGCTCTTTGCCCTGCGCGCCATGGGGCACGGCGACGAGATCGCCATTGTGGATGGCAACTATCCGGCCGACGCGCACAATCAGCGGGCCATTCGCGCCGATGGCCTTCATGCCGGGGCTGTGCTGGATGCAGTTCTGTCGGTGATGACGCTGGATGATTTTGTCGATCAGGCGGCCTTTGTTCCGTGGACATCCGAACCACAGGCCATCCACGACACGTTCAGGCAAACGGTGAAGAAACACTGTCCGCAGGCGACGATAACCGCGCTCAAGGGTGATGATTTCTATGCCAGGGTCAGGAAATCCTACGCCATCATCGCCTCAAGCGAACCGGCGCTCTATGGCAATATCGTGCTGCGCAAGGGCGTCGTGCGAGCCTGAAAAACCGGTAGGCGTCGATTTTTGACCATTCAATAAAAAAATTTGACCTGTTGGCAAAACTGAGTCAATCTTCGGGCGGGAACTTGTCGCCGTGAAACCACGGGACGCTTAACGCGGAGGAATGACATGGCGTTGAATGACGGCATGCGGAATGATAGTGTTTCCGCTCATCGCCTGAGTGCTGATCAACTGGATCGCAATTTCAGCGATTTGCACCCGCCTCTCGACAGGCACGAGGCTGCTGTTGAGGCGGACCGCTGTTATTTCTGCTACGACGCGCCCTGCATGAATGCCTGCCCGACAAGCATCGACATCCCCTTGTTCATCCGTCAAATCTCGTCGGGCAACCCAAACGGCGCGGCGCGCACCATTCTAGACCAGAACATTATGGGCGGCATGTGCGCCCGGGTCTGCCCGACAGAGACACTGTGCGAGGAAGTGTGCGTTCGCGAGATCGCCGAAGGCAAGCCGGTGAAGATCGGGCTTTTACAGCGCTATGCCACTGATCATTTGATGGAAGAAGGCAAGCATCCGTTCAAGCGCGCTGCCAAGACCGGCAAGAAGATTGCCGTTGTCGGTGCGGGTCCCGCCGGCCTAGCCTGCGCGCATCGCCTCGCCATGCATGGGCATAGTGTCACCGTCTTCGAGGCCCGCAAGAAGGCGGGCGGTCTGAACGAATTCGGCATTGCCGCCTACAAGACCGTCGACGATTTTGCCCGCAAGGAAGTTGAGTTCATTCTGGCAATTGGCGGCATCAGCATCAAGACAGGCAAGAGGCTCGGCAAAAACCTCAGTCTTGACGACCTGCGCCGCGATCACGACGCAGTGTTCCTCGGCGTCGGGCTGCAGGGTGTGAACGCGCTCGGCATTGATGGCGAGAAGGCCAAGGGTGTGGCGGCTGCCGTTGATTACATTGCGGTACTGCGCCAGTCGGACGATCTGACCAAGCTGCCGGTTGGCAAGCGGGTGGTGGTCATTGGCGGCGGCATGACGGCGATTGATGCCGCGGTGCAGTCCAAGCTGCTTGGCGCTGACGAGGTCACCATCATTTACCGGCGCGCGCAGGCCCAGATGAATGCAAGTCTTTTCGAGCAGGAGTTGGCGACATCCAGGGGCGTCGTCATCCGGCACAATGTGATGCCGGTGAAAGTGAAAACAAAGCGCGGCCGCACAAATTCCGTGCTCTGCGAAAAGACCGCGGAGTTGAACGGCAAACTTACCGGCACTGGCGAAACCTTCGAGCTGGCGGCAGACACTGTTTTCAAGGCGATCGGCCAGACCTATGTTGACCCGGCCGGCGGAGCGTTGAAGCTGCAAAAGGGCCGGATCGTTGTCGATGATGAAAAACGCACATCCCTCAAGGGCGTCTGGGCGGGCGGCGACTGCATTTTCGGCGGCAAGGACCTGACGGTGGCCTCGGTCGATGACGGCCGCCGCGCAGCCGAGTCCATTCACGCAGCACTGATGGGTTGAGGAGACTTCACATGGCAAATCTCGCAACAAATTTTCTCGGCATCAAATCCCCCAATCCCTTCTGGCTGGCATCAGCCCCGCCGACCGACAAGGAATACAATGTCGAGCGCGCCTACAAGGCGGGCTGGGGCGGCGTGGTCTGGAAAACGCTTGGTGAAGAAGGCCCGCCTGTCGTCAATGTCAACGGACCGCGCTATGGCGCGATATGGGGCGCCGACCGGCGATTGCTGGGTCTCAATAATATCGAACTCATCACGGACCGTCCGCTGCAGACCAATCTTCGCGAAATGAAGGCGGTCAAGAAGCGCTGGCCAGACCGGGCGCTGATCGCATCGCTGATGGTGCCCTGCGAGGAGGAGAGCTGGAAGGCTATCCTGGCGGTGGTCGAGGAAACCGAATGTGACGGTGTCGAGCTGAATTTCGGTTGTCCGCATGGCATGAGTGAACGGGGCATGGGCTCCGCCGTCGGCCAGGTTCCCGAGTACATCGAGATGGTCGCGCGCTGGTGCAAGGCCAATACCCGCATGCCGGTCATCGTCAAGCTCACACCGAACATCACGGATGTTCGCAAACCCGCACGCGCCGCCAAACAGGGTGGCGCTGACGCTGTCTCGCTGATCAACACGATCAACTCAATCACCGCCGTCAATCTCGACACGTTTTCGCCCGAACCGTCCATTGACGGGCGCGGCAGCCACGGCGGCTATTGCGGCCCGGCAGTGAAACCGATTGCGCTGTCCATGGTCTCGGAGATCGCCCGCGACAAGGAAACCCGCGGGTTTCCGATTTCCGGCATTGGCGGCATCACGACCTGGCGCGATGCGGCCGAGTTCATCGCACTCGGTTGCGGCACGGTGCAGGTATGCACGGCTGCCATGACCTATGGCTTCAAAATCGTTCAGGAAATGACGGACGGCCTGTCTGAATGGATGGATCAGAAGGGCTACAAGCGCATCTCGGACTTTCAGGGCATGGCGGTGCCGAATGTCACCGACTGGCAATATCTCAACCTCAACTACGTCACCAAGGCGCTGATCAATCAGGACGCCTGCATCCAGTGCGGCCGCTGCTATGCCGCCTGCGAAGACACGTCGCATCAGGCGATCATGGCGACCAAGGACGGGATGCGCCATTTCGAAGTCATGGATGACGAATGCGTCGGCTGCAATCTTTGCGTCAACGTCTGCCCGGTCGATAACTGCATCACGATGGTTCCAATGCAGGCGGGCGCTATTGATCCGCGCACGAAAAAGAAGGTTACCGGCGACTACGCCAACTGGACAATGCATCCGAACAATCCGGGCGCGAAAGTCGCGGCGGAGTAAATACATCGAGCAAAATGCAGCCGACCGCGCTGACGCCGGCTGCATTTCACGCAACGCCCGTTTCGTAGTCGCATCGTTCTTGAGCGTTGCTAAGCCGTCTTTCTCCTGACCTTGTCTTTTTCAATGACAAAGCGTTCGCTCAGGATCAAAGCCTTCTTGAGTTTGCCGCTGCCGTACTTGGCTGATATTTGTGCGTATTTCTCGCGCAGCAACTTGCCCAAAGCTGAAAGTGTCAAGCCAGCCTCGGGCAACAGATCTTCAACCGCTTTGCGAAACGGTTCGTCCGCAGAGACCGGTTTCGATTTCGTTATCGCCTGGCTGATGGGCGCGCCGACCTTTGGCTGTTGCTTCAAACTCGTAAAGGTTGTGTAGCAATCGCGCATGGCGGCGGATGTCTGTTTGGTGCCGATGCCATGAACCTCAAGCGGGCTCGCCCTCAATCGTTTGGCAAGTGGCGCAAAGTCCCGGTCATTTGAAACAATGACAATGCCGTCAGGCGGTTGATTGTGCAGAATGTCCATGGCTTCGACAACCAT
>JANNRN010000445.1:0-1979 GCA_031401375.1 Phyllobacteriaceae bacterium
ACCTCGAGCCAAGCGCCAATCGCATCGCGGTTCGCCCCCTTCTGCTGCAGCTTGACCTCAATCCAGCGGCCGGCGTTCTGGCTGGTATTGCGCCACAATTGCGCGCTTTCCCAGCGGTTGACGACCACCAGATCCACCAAACCATCCAGATTGAAATCCGTCAGCGCCGCGCCACGGGAAGTCGCCACGCTCGCCACACCCGCCTTGTCGCCTGCTTCCTGAAACTTGCCATCGCTTGCCTGCAACAGGAGATTGTTGGGATCCTTCATGGCGAAGTCCGGCATTTTCGCAACATTGCCTTTGGCGACAAACAGATCCGCCAAACCATCATTGTTGACGTCCTCGAACTGCGCATGCCAACCGGTGCTCGGGCGCAAATCCTTGCCCGTGTAGGGCCGGTGCGCCGTCACGCCTTTGGCAAATGCCACGTCTTTGTAGTCAGGCTTTGGCGCACCCTGCGGCGGCACGCCGGCAAGGCTTTGCAGCTTGTTGTCGGCCATTGAAGTGAGGAAGTAGTCGGGGTAGCCGTCAAAGTTGACGTCGTAGCTGGCAATGCCCATGCCCCAGATGCGCAGGCTTTTCCAGCCTTCGTTGTCAGTGAACAAAACAGGCTCCTGGCCGGGATCGATGCGCCAGAGCTGTTCCTTGCCGCCCTCATAATATTCGCGGTCATTGGAAATGCGCAAAGCGGGCGTGCCGGACCGGTTCCAGTCGGTGAACAGCATCGAAAGCGGGCAATAACTGGGCTTGAGCGCCAAAGGTGCGGCAAATCGCGGCCTGTCTGCCGCCGGCCGGTGCAGCCAGTTATCGGTGCACGAGCCCCAGGGAGACATTTCCTCCTGGCGGTCGACATAGTTGCCGATCGCAATTGTCGGCCAGTCGGACCCGCGTTCGAAGGTTGCCGCAAGCGATGTTGACCAGGCATCGCCGCCTTCAAATCCCCAGGCCTCATTGGCGCGTTCAAACCGGCAGCCGCCGAGACCGCGCATCGCAACGTTTTCGCCGACGCGCAACAGCACGAGATCAGTAATGCCGTCGCTGTCGACATCGAGCGGATACGCGCCGGTCACCTTGTCCAGTTCAAGGCCGCTGACTTGCGCATCAAAGCGCAATGAGCCACCGCGCGCGCTGGCGTTGCGGTAGAACTTGGCCGGATTTTCTCCGCCGGAAAGGAGCATGTCCGCAAAGCCGTCGCTGTCGCAGTCAAACGTGGCGACGCCGCCGCCGACCGTATATTCCCACTCGCCGGCATAAACGCTGTCAATACCGGCGCTTTTGGTTTCCTCAACGAAACTGGGGATGGCAACCGGCGATTCGCCCGCTGCTGCATGAGCAAAACCGGCAATATTCAGCGCCGCCAGCATCAGACCAAGAAACAACATGCGCATGGTTTACCTCCGGGTGCGCAGGGCTGTGACGAACGCGCCGACGCAGCGCCCTTGCTCCAGTCCGCGCTCAATGGCGGCGCGAAAGTGCATGCCGCCGTACAGTCTCGAAATGCCGGCTTCCTCCGCCGCCGCCCAAAAACTGGGGAAAGCGCGCGGCTCAAGGCCATCGCGCGTGTGTGTAGCGTCCTCGAAAGCAAAGTTGTCACCAAACAGATCCGTGAGCACCACCGCCGCCGCACCTGACTGCGTGCTGTGGCCGCTCGGATATTCGGGGAACGGCGGCGTGATCAGCACGGATTCCCATTTCGGGTCGATCAGGCGGCGGATATAGGTCACCGGCCGCAGGAGATCGTACTGAAACTTGGCGTTCCAGCAGCCGATGAATGAGTCCGCCTCCGCGATGCCAAGACGCGCAAGAACGTCGACGCTTTTCTCGATGCCCACTTTGTCGCGCTCGAAAATCTGCAAGGCAATCGAAATCCAGTGCCCGGGCGGTGTCGGCGACAGCATCGGATCGTCCGACCAGAACCGCGCGATGGCCCTTTGTTCAGGGCTGAGGTCCCGTTTTGTCTCGAAGACCTCAAGGGCCTC
>JANNRN010000446.1:0-6787 GCA_031401375.1 Phyllobacteriaceae bacterium
CAAGGAGAGAACAATGGCAAAAGTGCTGGTGCTTTACTACTCAAGCTGGGGCCATATCGAACAAATGGCCAATGCCGCCGCGGAGGGTGCGCGCTCGGCAGGCGCCGATGTGGTGGTCAAGCGCGTGCGCGAACTGGTGCCTCTCGAAGTGGCGAAGGCGGCGCACTACAAACTCGATCAGCCAGCGCCGATTGCCGAACCCGCAGAACTTGACCAGTACGACGCCATCATTTTCGCGTCCTCGACCCGTTTTGGCATGATGGCTTCGCAAATGAAGAACTTTCTCGATCAGACCGGCGGCATCTGGATGAAGGGTGGATTGGTCGGCAAAATCGGTTCGGTCATGACAGCAAGCGCCACCCAGCATGGGGGCCAGGAATCGTCCATTCTCAGTTTCCACACCGTGCTCTTGCATCACGGCATGGTCATTGTCGGACTGCCTTATGCCTTCCAGGGTCAGATGGGCACAAGCGAAGTCATGGGCAACTCGCCCTATGGCGCATCGACAATGTCAGCGGGTGACGGTTCGCGTCAGCCGAGTGCGGTGGAGCTTGAAGGCGCACGCTATCAGGGCGCGCATGTGGCCAAATTGGCGGCAAAGCTAGCTGCCTGACAACAGCAGGTCCGGTCTTGGGGGCGGCATCGTGCCGCCCTTTGCGTTCGGACAATGGTGCGGTCGACGGGAATCGAACCCGTATGGGCAATGCCCGAGGGATTTTAAGTCCCTTGCGTCTACCAATTTCGCCACGACCGCAGCTTTGCGTGCGTAGACGACATGCTTTGCCTGTTCAAGCGGTGCCGGAACAATGAGTTATCCGGCCGTCTGGCCCGGCTGAGAGCCGATAAGCGATGAAACGCGTTTTTTCAGCATCGGCAAAATGTCTGCGGCAAACCAGGCGTTTTCCTTGAACCATCGCATGTTGCGCGGGCTTGGATGGGGCAGGGGCAAGAGCTCCGGCCAGAATTCCCGCCAACGCGCGACGGTTTGGGTGAGCGAGGGGCTCTGGCTTGCGCAGATATGCCAGTCATGCGCATATTTCCCGATCACAAGCGTCAACTGGATGTTTTCCAGTCGCTCAAGTATCCTGTGGCGCCAAAGCGGCGCGCATTCGGACCTTGGCGGCAAGTCGCCGCCCTTGGCGCTGCCAGGATAACACAGCCCCATCGGCAGGATGGCGAATATTGCGGGGTCATAGAACTGGCTGCGGGTCACACCAAGCCAATTGCGCAGCCGCTCGCCGCTCGGATCGTCGAACGGCACGCCTTTGTGATGGGTCAAACGACCGGGCGCTTGGCCAACAATGAGGATGGGCGCTCGCCGATCGATCTGGAAAATCGGATTGGGACCGAGCGGCAGGCCTTCACATGCGGTGCAGGCGCGCACCGAATCAAGAAGTTCGTCTAACCCCATGAGGTCGTTAGCCATTTTTCCTACAGACTTTCACTGCGTCTTGGCCTTCATCTGTCCCATGCCCGAGAACAAAAAAAGGCCGACTTTGCAGCCGACCTTTTTCCAATTCCGGCTTTGCAGCCGCAATGATTACATCAAGCGAAGCTGATCAGCGGACATTTTGCCCGAACGGCGATCTGCAACGAGCTCGAAGGAGACCTTCTGGCCTTCCTTGAGATCATTGATGCCGGCGCGTTCAACAGCGCTGATATGGACGAATGCGTCTGCACCGCCGGTATCAGGTTGAATGAAGCCGAAGCCTTTTTGCGAGTTGAACCATTTAACTGTGCCAGTGGCCATGTCGAAACCTTTCAAGGTGTTAGATAGAAATACCACGCGCATAGTTGCACGTGGAAGGTAGTGTCGATTTTTGAAGGGAGTTCGTTAGCAAGCGCAGTTATCCGCGGCCCTAAGTCATTCGGCCAAATATCGATGGCGCTAAATCGTTCAATTACGCCCAAAAGTCAATCCCTGCAATTTGTCCCGTCAAATTTGGGGTAGTCCTTCATACCTTTACCGCTTTTCGCGACAGATCTTCAGCGCCGAAAACTTTGAGATAACGCGCAATTTCATCCGGATCGCCCGTCGCCTTGTTCAGATTGTCGGAGAGCTTCACCGCCGGTCTGCCGTTTGCGTCCGTCACCTTGCACACAAGCGAAATCGGGCTCAGCGCATCATTGTCAATCACCGCGCAGTCCTCGAAATCATTCGTCAGGTTGGTGCCCCAACCAAAACTCATGCGCACCCGGCCCTGGAAATGGCGGTAGGTGCTCTCAATGGAGTCGACGTCCAGGCCGTCGGAGAATATGAGAAGCTTGTCACGCGGATCCCGGTTCTTTGACTTCCACCAGGCGATTATTTTCTCGCCCCCTTCAATCGGTGGCGCGCTATCGGGGCGGAAGCCGGTCCAGTCGGCGACCCAGTCCGGGGCGTTTTTCAGAAACGAAGCCGTACCGAAGGCATCGGGCAGGGCGATCAGCAAATTGCCGAAATAGAGCTGCTGCCAGTCGGCCAGCACTTTGTAGGGCGAACGGTGCAGTTCCTCGTCGCTGTTGCACAGCGCCGCCGCCACCATCGGCAGTTCGTGCGCATTGGTGCCAAGCGCTTCCAGATCGTTGTCCATGGCAAGCAGCACGTTGGATGTGCCGGAGAATGCGTCGCCGATCCCTTCCTTGAGTGCGGCCACGCACCATCTTTGCCACAAAAACGAGTGCCGGCGTCTGGTTCCGAAGTCCGAAATGCGGATGTCGGGCAGTTTCTTCAGCCGCTCGACCTTGGCCCACATCTTCGCCTTGGCTCGCGCATAGAGCACGTCGAGGGCAAACGGCCCGAGCGACTTCATCGCGGTGCGGGAGCGAAGTTCGTTGATGATCGCAAGGGCCGGGATTTCCCAGAGTGTTGTTTCCATCCACTTGCCCTGAAAAGTCAGCTCGTACTGGCCATCGCGGATGGAGAGGTCATATTCAGGCAAGCGGAAATCACTCAGCCACTCGAGGAACTCAGGCTCAAAAATCTGCTTGCGTCCGTAAAAGCTGTTACCCGCCAGCCAGATCATCTCCTTCTTCTTCAACTTGAGGTCACGGGCGTGATCAAGCTGGGCGCGCAGTTCCTCCTCATCAATCTCTTCGGCAAGGCGAACGGTCTTGGTGCGGTTGATGAGCGAGAAAGTCGTGATGACATCCGGATACATTTTCCAGATCATTTGCAGCATCAGCAGCTTGTAAAAATCCGTGTCGAGCAGGCTGCGGATGATCGGATCAAGTTTCCACGTATGGTCATAGACGCGCGAAGCAATATCGTTCTTGGCCATTGGCTGTCTTTCCCGCGCGGCGAAGTCCGGGGATTTCCGAACTGTTCCTGGAAGGTGTTAGCGAAATCCTGCTCTGTTAGGCAAGCGTCACCCCGGCCTGGCGCATTGCCTCAAGCATGGTTTCGAGCGAGTTGTTCAAATCGATGCCGCGACACGAATCCAGCAAAACCTTGGTTTCGAGGCCGAGCTTTCGTGCGTCAAGCGCCGAGTAGGCCACGCAGTAGTCAGTGGCGAGGCCGACAAACGTCACTTTGGCAATGCCGCGTTCCTTGAGATAACCGCATAGCCCGGTGGGCGTCTTGTGGTCGTTCTCAAAGAAGGCCGAGTAGGAATCCACCTCCCGCCGGAAACCCTTGCGAATGATCAGCTCGGCCTTGTTGCGGTCGAGCCCCGGATGAAATTCAGCGCCGTTCGATCCCTGGATGCAGTGATCGGGCCAAAGCGTTTGCGGGCCGTAGGGCATGTCGATGGTCTCGAACGGGGCGCGGCCTTCGTGGTTGAGCGCAAAGGAGGAATGGTCCGCCGGGTGCCAGTCCTGCGTGAGGACAACGTGGTCGAAGCGGATCATGTGACGGTTGACCAGCGGCACAACGTCATTTCCACCCGCGACAGCCAGGGCGCCGCCGGGACAAAAGTCGTTTTGAACATCAATGACGATCAACGCTTCATTCTGCATCATCGACCTTTCGGGTATTGCCGGAGAATACGGGTTACATCAGAAAAAAATCTACATAAACTGGGCCTTCGGCGCTTCGGTTGTTCTTGGCGCTTGGCAAACGTTTAGCGGGAAGCAGAAAATTGGGCAATCTTTCGAGTGACTTGAAACCCTGGGCGGAAGTTGCGACGACTTTGGTTGATGTGGCAACCGGTCGGCGGGCGGCGGATCTGGTCGTGCGCAATGGCCGCTGGGTCAATGTGCACTCCGGCGAGATCATCGCAAATACCGATATTGCCGTCGTCGAAGGTCGCTTTGCCTATTGCGGCCCGGATGCAAGTCATTGCATTGGCCCGGACACGACGGTCATCGAAGCGCAAGGGCGCTATCTGGTTCCCGGCCTTTGCGATGGCCACATGCATGTCGAAAGCGGCATGGTGACGGTAACGGAGTTCGCCCGGGCTGTCATTCCGCATGGCACAACGTCAATGTTCATCGATCCGCATGAAATCGCCAATGTGCTCGGCCTTGCCGGGGTTCGCCTCATGCATGACGAGGCGATGACCGTACCGATCAATGTCCATGTTCAAATGCCGTCTTGCGTACCTTCAGCGCCGGGGCTTGAGACTCCAGGTGCGGTCATCACGCCTGAAGATGTCGAACTTGCGATGGGATGGCCGAATATCATTGGCCTTGGCGAAGTGATGAATTTCCCCGGTGTTGCCGCCAACGACGCTAAAATGGTTGGAGAAATCGCCGCCACCAAGCGGGCGGGCAAGACCGTTGGCGGTCACTATGCCTCGCCGGATCTTGGTCTGCCGTTCCATGGCTATGTCGCAGGCGGCCCGGAAGACGACCATGAGGGGACAAAGGCCGAAGACGCCATTGCCCGGGTGCGCCAGGGCATGCGCGCCATGCTGCGGCTCGGCAGCGCCTGGTACGACGTTGAGGCGCAAATCAAGGCGGTGACTGAATCGGGCATCGACCCGCGCAACTTCATCCTCTGCACCGATGACAGCCATTCCGGCACACTGGTCAATGAGGGGCATATGGACCGGGTCCTGCGCCACGCCATTGCGCAAGGCTTGAAGCCGGTGACCGCGATCCAGATGGCGACGCTCAACACCGCGCAGCATTTCGGCCTCGACAAGGAGATCGGCTCGATCACACCGGGTCGGTGGGCCGATTTTCTGATTGTTTCGAACCTTGCCGAAATGCGTGTTGAAGAAGTGTATGGAAGAGGGGAGCATTTGGCCTCCCATGGCAAGCTCGTCCGCGACATCCCGGCTTATGCTTATCCGAGCTCGGCCAAGAATTCGGTCCATTTGGGCAAAAGGCTCGCCGCGCCCGACTTTGACATCCGTGCACCGCAAGGCGCCAACCGCGTCACGGCGCGGGTTATTGGCGTAGTCGAGAACCAAGCGCCGACCAGGGCAATGACCGCTGATCTGGTGGTGAAAAACGGTTTGGTCGACACGGATGTCGCCAATGATGTCTGCCAGATCGCCCTCGTCGAGCGCCACCGCGCAACCGGCGCTGTGGTCAACGCCTTTGTCTCCGGCTTTGGCTACAAGAAACCGTGTGCGATGGCCTCGACTGTCGCGCATGACAGCCACCACATGATTGTCGTTGGCACGAACAAGTCCGACATGGCATTGGCGGCGAACCGTTTGGGCGAAGTCGGCGGCGGCGTGGTGTTGTTTTCGGAAGGCAAGGAACTTGCGCTCATTGAAATGCCGGTCGCCGGCATCATGTCGGACGAGCGCGCGGAGATCGTGGCGGCAAAGGCTGACAAACTGGTCGCGGCCATGCGCGCCTGCGGCTGCACCCTCAACAACGCCTATATGCAGCACTCGCTGCTGGCGCTGGTCGTCATTCCGGAACTGCGGATTTCCGACAAGGGGTTGATTGATGTGACGCAGTTCAAGAAGGTGGAACTGTTCGTTTGAGGAGGGCGGTGATTAGTTCTGCAACTCCCTCCATTTCGTCATTCCGGGGCAGCGAAGGCGAACCCGGAATCCATTCCGGCGAAGAACGCAAATGATTGATTCAGAACCCATTTATGCACGCCTCCGTTCTGGCATGGATCCCGGCTCGCGTCGCTTCGCTCCTTGGCCGGGATGACGAAATCAAGGACTACTGGCGAATGGTTCTGGCCACCGCCACTGGTGAAGATGAGGAGGTTACCCAAAAATGACCCGCTACATCCTCCTCCTGCGCGGCATTAACGTCTCCGGCGCCAATATCATCAAAATGGCGGATTTCCGGGCTTTCCTCTCCGGGCTCGGCTTCGAGAGCGTTGAGTCGTATATTCAAAGCGGCAACGCTGTGTTTTCCTCACTGATATCGAGTGATGAAGTTCACGAGCTTGTGTTGGTTGCCTTTCCGGCACGTTTCGGCTTCTCCCCGAAAATGATGCTTGTGTCGGTTGAAGAACTAGCCGCCGTCAGGGGTGGCAATCCGTTTGACGAGACAAGCATCGATCCGGCTCGGCTGCATGTTGGGTTTTTGGCGCAAGAACCTGGCAGGGAGGCCGTTACGGCATTGGCGGCAAAGACGAGAACGAGCGAGGAATACCAAATTAAGGGCAGGGTGTTTTATCTCATCACTCCAGACGGCCTCGGCAAGTCAAAATTCGCGGCCTCAGTCGAGAAAACCCTGAAAGTGCCGGTGACATTCCGCAATTGGCGCACCGTCAATGTCCTCGCCGACATGGCCGCAAATCCGAAACCGCAATAATTACATTGCATTGCAGCATGAAATACGTCATAAGCCGTGCAACGCGATGATTTGCGGGTTCGCCCGCCTTGAGGATTTTGACAAATCCGTTCCGCGTTTCCCGCTCCTTTCCGAAATGACGGCGAGAAGCGAA
>JANNRN010000447.1:0-3933 GCA_031401375.1 Phyllobacteriaceae bacterium
TCGGCCGAGAGCCGCGACATGCGTTTGAACGAGGCCGAGAAGAAGGCCGCCGCGCTGCCGCCGAAGCTGACCGTCCCGATGATCCTTTTCTTCCTGCCGGTCCTGTTCATTGTCATTCTCGGCCCGGCAGGCATTGGCATCAGCCAACGTGGCGGCATATTCGGCGGCAGCTAACCGCAAAAACAGATCACGCCACTTCGCACAGCCACCTCATCCATAGAAAAAGCCCGCTGGAGATCGTTCTCCAGCGGGCTTTTCGACTTGGTAAGGCTGGGGACTGGACATGCCGGATTTCGGCTTGATGCGCCCGAATGATGACTACTGTGCGAGCGCGGTCTGGCTGGCTGCTTTCTTGTCTTGCAGCTTTGTCCACGAGTTCTGCTGCGCCAGCATGGATTTCAGATAGGCGACATTGGCCTCGGCCTGATCGGAAGAGAGCTCCTGCCGCGCAATTTGCTCAGCCTCTTCGAACCTTCCTTGCAGTCCCACAACCAGCGCCAGGTTTTGGCGCACCCGGCTGTCCGCGCCCGTCCCTTCAGCTGCAGATCGCATGAAGGTCTCGGCAGTTTTCAGGTCATTGGCCAGAAGATAGGACATTCCAAGATTGGAAAGAACCGATGCTTCGTTGGGTTGCAGGTCAAGGGCCTTGCGGTACATTTCGCGCGCCGCCTCTTGTTGACCCATCTGGTCAAGGATCGCGCCTTCGGCTGACAGGAGACGCCAGTCGGGGTAGTCCGGCCGCTGTGCCCGCCTGACGGCGTCAATTGCCGCTTCAAACTCGCCGGCGCCGGCAAGCGCCTTGCCGTAGGCCGCCAGCACTTCGCGGTCATTGGCATGAACAATGGCAACCTGACGCATGACGGCAAGCGCCTGGTCATTGCGCCCCGTCATCCGCAGGGCGCTGGCATAGGAAAGCCCCGCCTGCTTGTCCTTGGGGTTTTTCTCATAGCCGCGCCCGAACTTGGCCAAAGCGCCATTGAGTTCAGGCCCGCTCATTTGATCGATTGGTTTGGAACCAGACCGCTCGATTGATCCGGTCGTCAGCTTGCTGGTTCCACATCCACCCAAGGCTGTGGCGCAGGCGGCAACAACGGCCACGGCGATCAGATGTGAACGGAATGTCAGGACCGGGCTCTTGCTCATCGATTGCTTTCTCCGCTAACTCGGGGGGGAGCGCCGACTTTGAAGCCGGCTTGTTTGGTGATTAGAAATATTCTGTTAACCCTAATGATTGGTTAATCCTGCACCCGGGTCAAAGGGAGCAAAGGGCAGCTTGGCGGGACGTATGGCGGCAGAACTCATAAGTTCGCATCGGGAAGGCGCATTGCCTGTCTGGCTCGTAGAAAAGGCCAGGCTTGAGGCTTCCGGAATGCCGCCTGAGACCTTCCGATGGGCGCTCGCTCACGGGTTTGACGGGTCGGCCGGCTCCATTCTGACGGTGCCGGACGGATCAGGGCAGGTGGCGGGCGCGATCTTGGGTATCGGGTCCGGGACTGATCCCTTCATTGTCGGAAAACTGGCGGCAGCATTGCCGGATGGTGTCTGGGAATTCGCTTCTGAACCGGCGTTTCCTGATTTGTGCGCGCTTGGATTTCTGCTCGGCGGCTATCGGTTTGAGCGGTACAGGGCTGTGAAGAACCCCAGACGGGTTTTACTCATCGCTCCGCAGGGCGTCGACGTCCCGCAAGCTGGCAGACTGGCGGACGCGATCTGCCTTGCCCGCGATCTGATCAATACACCCGCCAACGATATGGGCCCCGAGGCCATTGAGAACGCTGCAAGGCTTGTGGCTGCAAAACACAAGGCGAAGGTTCGCGTGACCGCCGGCGCCCAATTGCTCAAACGCAACTTTCCGATGATTCATGCAGTAGGTCGCGCGGCCGGTGAAGCGCCGAGATTGATCGATTTCTCCTGGGGGCCGAAAGACGCACCCAAGGTGACCTTGATCGGCAAAGGCGTCGCGTTCGATACCGGCGGACTTGACATCAAGCCTTCAAGTTCAATGCTGCTGATGAAGAAGGATATGGGCGGCGCTGCAAACGTGCTGGCCTTGGCCCAACTTGTCATGGGCGCCGTCCTGAACGTCCGGTTGCGGGTTCTGATCCCCGCCGTCGAAAACGCCATTTCAGCGAGCGCATTCCGTCCGGGTGACATTCTGCGCAGCCGGAAGGGTTTGACCGTCGAGATCGGAAACACCGATGCCGAAGGTCGTTTGATTCTCGCGGACGCCTTGGCGTTGGCGGACGAGGAGGCTCCCGCGATCATCGTCGATATGGCAACGCTCACCGGTGCCGCCCGCGTTGCCCTCGGCCCGGATCTGCCGCCGTTTTATACTGACGATGAAGGTTTCGCGGCCGAGATCGACAAGGCTTCGCGCCTGGTCCACGATCCGATTTGGCGGATGCCGCTATGGCAGCCGTATGAACGCAAGCTCGCCTCCAAGATCGCAGACACAAATAATGTGACGACCGACGGCTTTGCCGGTTCGATTACCGCCGCGCTGTTCCTGAAGAAGTTTGTGTCAAAGGCCGCAACCTGGGTTCACTTTGACATATTCGCCTGGAACCCGGTCGAGAAACCGCACTCGCCCATAGGAGGGGAGGCGCAGGCGATTCGCGCGATATTCGAAGTCTTGAGGCGGCGCTATCCGGCATGAACGTTTCGCTGTTAAGCCAGCGGTAGCTACCGCATTATATGCTGAGGCGATGATGCCCGCAGCAAAATCCGGAGACAGGCCGATTTGGGTGACATGGACGCGCGACTGAATGCCTTTCGGACGGACCTTGCCGACATTCGCCTCAAGGGCAAGGTCGCCGCAACGCATTTTTCAGATCCCGTCGTCCAACAAGTGGTTGTTGCGGTGGCGGACCTGCGCCGAGCGCCCCGGCCGGACAGTCCGCTGGATACCCAATTGCTCATGGGCGAAACGGTTGATGTGTTTGAAGAAGCCGAAGGCTGGTGCTGGGTTCAGGCACACGGCGATGGCTATGTGGGTTACATGGCGGACACGGCCCTGAGCGTTCGTACGAGCGAGCCAACCCATATCGTTGCCGTGCCCCGAACCTTTGTCTACCCCGGACCTGACATGAAGCTGCCCACTGAGGCGGCACTCTCGATGGGATCGAAAATCTCCGTGAAAGGCGAGGCTGAGACGCGAGGCACCACGTACCTGCTGCTCTGCGGCGGCGGCGCGGTTGTCGCCAAACACGTGCGCCTGATCGGTCAAGTGTTCAATGATCCGGTTTCCGTTGCCGAACAATTTCTTCAAACTCCGTATCTGTGGGGCGGCCGCTCCGGTCACGGCATTGATTGCTCCGGACTTGTCCAGTTGTCTTACGCCATGTGCGGGGTTTCTTTGCAGCGCGATACTGCGATGCAACGCAATACCGCCGGCCGCGAATTTCATCCCGGCAGTGATGGTTCCGTCCTTCAGCGCGGCGACCTTGTTTTCTGGAACGCTCACGTCGCGATGATGCGGGATGAAAAGACCATCATCCACGCCAGCGGTCATGCCATGGCTGTCGTCACCGAGGATTTTCAAGAGGCACTTGACCGGATTGGCTACATGTACGGCGCCCCAACGGCGTATAGGCGGGTGATCGGGTAGCTGGAGTCCGGGGGGAGCTTGCCTTCCCCCTTGCGGGGAAGGTGTCGCCGGAGGCGACGGATGGGGGTGGTGAAGGAATTTCCGAGGATGCAGGAAAGAAGCTCTTTGGCACCGTTCTTCAAACACCTGCATCTTCCTCGCCACCCCCATCCGTCAGCTCTGCTGACACCTTCCCCGCAAGGGGGAAGGCAAGATGCGCTCCGTCGCCATCGCACCTGCTTTCGCATCCGATTATTGACTGGGAAACAGGGCGCGTGGTCCTGCCTGGGAAATATGGGTGTGGATGGCTCGCCACACGCCCTGCCGATTGCTTGCCCTTACTCGCC
>JANNRN010000448.1:0-1857 GCA_031401375.1 Phyllobacteriaceae bacterium
GAGCAGCGTGCGCCTCAGACTCGAGCCGGACACGATGCAGTCGCCCGAGACAAGCGAGGACACCGCCGAACCCCGGCGGCCGTCCTCGTCATGCACGAACTTTGCCGGCGGCTTGATCTCGGCATAGGTCCAGATCGGCCAATCCCGGTCATAAAGATCAAGCTCGGGGGTGATGGCGGTAAGGTCGAGATTGCCTTCCCAGTAGGCGTCAACCGTTCCAACGTCTCGCCAATAGGAAGTGGTTTCAAACTCGGAGCGCACGCAGGATTTGTTGAACCGGTGCGCGAAGGCTTTGCCATGGGCGACGATGAACGGGATGATGTCCTTGCCAAAATCCCGGCTCGAACCCTTGTCAGCCGCATCGCGCTTCAACTGGTCGATCAGGAACTTGGTTTCGAAGACGTAGATCCCCATCGAGGCCAGCGCCATATCCGGCTGTCCGGGAATACCGGGCGGATCCTTCGGTTTTTCGACGAAATGCATGATGCGGTCCTGCTCGTCCACATGCATGACGCCAAACCCGGTCGCTTCCATGCGCGGCACGTCAAGACAGCCGACCGTCACGTCCGCGCCGCTGTCGACATGCTGGCGCAACATCAGTTCATAGTCCATTTTGTAGATGTGATCGCCAGCCAGAATGACCATGTATTTAGGCGCATAGGGCTCGATGATATCGATGTTCTGAAACACCGCATCGGCTGTTCCCGAATACCATTGATCTTCCGAAACGCGCTGAGAAGCCGGCAAAATATCGAAACTCTCGTTTCGTTCCGGCCGGAAAAAGTTCCAGCCGCGCTGCAGATGGCGGATGAGCGAATGCGCCTTGTATTGCGTCGCCACGCCGATGCGCCTGATGCCGGAATTGAGGGCGTTGGACAGGGCGAAGTCGATGATCCGGGTCTTGCCGCCGAAATAGACGGCAGGCTTTGCCCGCACATCCGTCATTTCCATGAGACGGCTGCCACGCCCGCCGGCCAGCACATAGGCCATCGTTTCACGGGCCAGTGGCTGCTCATAGCGCTTTTCCATGTGTGCTCCTCCCAAAGCCTTGTCTAGATATCGAACTCAAACATCATGGTGGCAAGGGGCGGCAGCAGAATCGACGCGCTAGCGGCAAAGCCCCGGTAGTCGCCCGCCTTTGCCCTTGCCTCACCGCCATTGCCTTTGCCGCCGCCGCCATAAATTGCAGCATCAGAGTTGAACCGCTCCACCCAGCGCCCGCTCACCGGAAGCGGAATGCGATAATTCTCCCGAACGACCGGAGTAAAGTTGGAAATGACCATGACCGGCTTTTCACCCGGTGTGGACCGCAGCCATGCATAAACGGAATTGTCCTTGTCATCGGCGATGAGCCATTGGAAACCCTCCGGTTCGCAGTCGCGCGCGTGCAGCGCCGGGACAGAGCGGTACAATTGGTTGAGGTCCTTGACCAACAGCCGCATGCCCTCATGCTGCGGATAGTTGAGGACATACCAATCAAGGCTGCGTGCCTCGCTCCACTCTGCCCGCTGGGCAAATTCCTGGCCCATGAACAGAAGTTTCTTGCCCGGATAACCCCACATGAAGCCGTAATAGGCGCGCAGATTGGCGAACTTCTGCCAATCGTCCCCGGCCATCTTGGTGAGCAGCGTGCCTTTGCCGTGCACGACTTCGTCATGTGAAATCGGCAGAACGAAATTCTCCGAAAAGGCGTAGAGGAGACCGAAAGTCAACTCATCATGATGATGGCGGCGGAAAATCGGCTCGCGCTGCATGTAGGCGAGCGTGTCATGCATGAAACCCATGTTCCACTTGAAGCCAAATCCAAGACCTCCCTCGTGAACCGGACCGGAAACCTTCGGCCATGATGTGGATTCC
>JANNRN010000449.1:0-2599 GCA_031401375.1 Phyllobacteriaceae bacterium
CAGCGTTTCACCCGGCATGGGCAGCCGGTCCGAAATTGTGGTGAGATCAAAACCGATTGAGCCGATGACAGTGATCATTGTTTTCCTCGCCCGGTTTCAATCGCCTTTTGTGCGATTGAAAAGGGCAAGGGTCAAGTCCGCCTCAAGCTCGAAGCACCTGTCCCGCCTCCCAGCCGAGAATGGCGCGCTTGCGTGTCAGGCCCCAATGATAGCCGGTGAGCGCGCCGGTCGAGCCGACGGCGCGGTGACAGGGCACAACGAACGAAACCGGATTGGCGCCGACCGCGGCGCCGACAGCGCGGGAAGCCTTGGGCGAACCGATACCGGCGGCGATCTTGCCATAAGTGGTCGCTTTGCCCATTGGCACATCCAGAAGGCTCTTCCACACCCGTATCTGAAAGTCCGTGCCGATGAGGACAATGCGCAGGGGCTGCTCGGCGCTCCAGCGTGTTGGATCGAAGACGCGGGCGGCCTCGCCGGCGGTCGCCGAAGCGTCGCGCACATAGGCGGCCTGCGGCCACCGCCGCGTCATATCGGCCAAAGCTGCCTGTTCATCGCCGCCATCAGCGAAAGCAACGCCGCAAACGCCGCGCTCCGTGGTCATGACCAGCGCATGGCCGAAGGGTGAGGGATGGAAGCCGTAGCGAATTGTCAGCGCGCCGCCGCGCGTCTTGAAATCGCCCGGTGACATCGCTTCGTGCGTGACGAACAGGTCATGCAGACGGCTCGGGCCCGACAGGCCGACTTCATAGGCGGTTTCCAGCAGCGGCAGACCCTCATCGAGGAGCCGCCGCGCATGGTCCATGGTCACCGCCTGAAGGAAGGCCTTGGGCGAAAGACCCGCCCAGCGCGTGAACAGCTTTTGCAGAGCCGTTGCCTCAAGGCCGGTCGCGCTCGCCAGACGCTCAAGCGAGGGCTGTTCGCGATAGTCGAGGCTGATCTGTTCAATCACCTTGCGGATGATGTCATAATCGCCCGAAGGGATATCGTTTTGAAAAGTGCTCTCAGGTTTGATATGCAGCATGACAGTCTCCAATGCCGTCAAACTAGGCCCTGATGTAGCGCTTCGCCACCCGATTCTTGGCGCACAGGCCAATCATCGCCTCGTCAATTGCCCTTGGTCTAACCCCGCTTGGCCTGTCCAAGCGCTGTAGCAAACGCCTTGGCAAAGCTCTCGCGGTCATCGGGGTTGAGAAATCCGCCGAGCGTCACGCGTCTGCCTTGACTCTCAACACTCATGCCGGTGATGCCCGCAAAGTCGTGGCGCTTCACATTGAACCGCGTCCAGAATGGATTGAACCCATGCTCCGCTATTCTTCCGGAGGGCGCAAATTTGCGGATGGCCAGATGATGCGGCGATAGTTTCACTTCTTCATGCGCCCGCGCTGCATGATAGTTCCAGCGAAACGCCAGCCAGATCAGCAGAACATCAAGGCCGAAGAACCCGAAAACCGGCCAGGCGCCCATGGCGAAGAAGACAATTCCGGTCACCAGCCAGCACCCTATGAGCACGCTCATCAAGACGCGGAAACCGTGAGGCCCAAGCGATCGGTAGGGTGTCAGCCGCGCGTGGAAAATCGAGTCTTCAGTGTTTGTGTCTTCCATGGTGAAGATTATAGAGGAGCCATGACAAACGAAAAGACCAAAATCGCCGTGCGGGGCCCAAAGACCAAACCGGCGAAGCCGCTGTATTCGCCTGAAGAGGTGCGCGAAATATTCCGGCGCTTTTGCGTGCAGCGCCCGCAGCCCAAGGGCGAACTTGAACATGTCAACGCATTCACGCTGCTTGTCGCCGTCGCCTTGTCGGCGCAGGCAACGGACGCCGGTGTCAACAAGGCGACGCGGGCGCTGTTTGCCATCGCCGACACACCGGAAAAAATGCTGGCGCTTGGCGAAGAAGGCGTCGCCAGTCACATCAAGACCATCGGCTTGTGGCGCAACAAGGCGAAAAACGTCATCGCACTGTGCCAGGCTCTGATCCGCGACCATGGCAGCAAAGTGCCGGCCGACCGCGACGCGCTGACAAAACTCCCCGGCGTCGGCCGCAAGACCGCCAATGTCGTGCTCTCCATGGCGTTTGGCCAGCCGACCATCGCGGTGGACACCCATGTGTTTCGCATTGGAAACCGGCTGGGTCTTGCACCGGGAAAGACGCCTGAACAGGTTGAGGCAGGCCTGATGAAGATCATTCCGCTGGAATATCTGTTCCACGCGCATCATTGGCTGATCCTGCATGGCCGCTATGTCTGCACCGCCCGCAAGCCGCATTGCGCGGCCTGCGTGATCGCCGACATTTGCAGGTCCGCCGAGAAAACCAATGCGATCCCGGCGGATCCCGTTCCAGCGGCGTGACGGGCTTCCAATTCTCCCCGTGCTCCTCTAAACAGCGCGGGTTTGAAATTTCAGGAACGGGTTCATGGCCGAATATGACGTTCTGACAATCGGCAATGCCATTGTCGATATCATCGCGCGCACGGAAGAGGATTTCCTGCGTGAGAACAACATCATCAAGGGCGCGATGAACCTGATCGATGCCGAGCGCGCCGAGCTTTTGTATTCGCGAATGGGTCCGGCCATCGAGGCCTCGGGTGGCAGCGCC
>JANNRN010000450.1:0-4834 GCA_031401375.1 Phyllobacteriaceae bacterium
CCCCGCGCCCATGCCGCGGAAGGCGTCGGGAACCTCGGTGTGATCAATGATGACAAGATGCGGGCTGACCCGCGAAAAGGTCATTTCGGCCTCTGCACCATCCGCCGCAAGAACGTAGCGGCTGCCACTCTTGCCGTCTTCGCGCCGGATCTGCGCCGCCGCCAATTGATCGCGCAGTGCGGTTGTCATTGTTTGCCTCGCTTCGCCCGTGGTTCGGTTCAAGCATATGGGGTGTCAAGGCGCATTTCCAATACGCCAGAGGTTCAAACCGTCGCCGGAATCTCAATGGCGTTGAAAGCAAAGGCTTCCATGATCTGGTTACGCAGATCAGTCTGCACAACTGGCGAGTTGGTGATGTCCATCAGATGGACACGCAGCTCAAAGTTCATCTTTGTTTCACCGAAGCCCTGGAACAGCACAAACGGTTCCGGGTTCTTCATGACCAAAGGGTGTTTCTTGCCGATCTCGAGCAATATCGCCTGAACAATTTTCGGGTCCGTCTTGTAGGAAACGCCAACCGGAATATCGACGCGGCCGAGTTTGTTGCGGTGCGTCCAGTTGCCGACCGCAGCATTGATCAGCACCGAATTCGGCAGCATCACCGTTTGCTTGTGAAAGGTTTCGATCTCGGTGGCGCGAACCGATATCTTCTTGACAATGCCTGATGTGGTGCCGGCCTCGATCCAGTCACCCACCTTGAAAGGCCGCTCCGCCAGAAGGATCAGACCGGAGACGAAGTTCGACACGACGTTTTGCAAGCCAAAACCGATACCGAGTGAAAGCGCGCCGGCGACAAGGGCCAGGTTGGACAGGTCAATGCCGGCGACGGAGATGCCGACAAGGCCGGCCAATGCGGTGCCTGCATAGCCCAGCGCCGTCTTGATCGAATTGCGGACACCTGAATCGACTTTGCCGCGTTGGAGAATATTGCCATCAAGCCAGCGCTGGAACCAGCGCGTGATCGCAAAACCGAGAAAGAACACCAGAATGCCGGCAAAAACGCCGATCAGCGAAATTGTGACGCTTCCGATCTGAAATCCGGTCAGCGCCGTGATGATCCAGCCGCGAATCTCCTCCCACTGGAACCGCCACTGCAACAGCATCAGCGGAATTCCCCAGGCAAGCACGAGCAGATTGATGAGCACGCTGATGGCAACGCCGATATGGCCCAGCGATACTGGTTCGATCTTGTAGCGTTCCAGAAGTCTTTGCCCGAGCAACGTATCGGCAAAGGCGCCGTCTTCAGCAAGGGCGCGCGCGCTTTGAAAGCCGAGATACATGGTCGCCAAAATGGCGCCGCCGACCACGATCTGTTGCGACACAAACCGGGCGAGGCCAACATAGCCGAGCGAGGCCGCCAGGATGGGCGCCAGCCCGAGCAGGAGAAGCAGGAATTTCACGCCGCGCGGCCAGGCCTGCGGCTTGCCCGTTTCCTCGTTGGCAATGGGATTAACGAACGCGATCACCGTGATCAGCAGCCCGACAAGAACGGTGGCGAGAAGACTTTTTGCAATGGTGAGTGACAGCGGCGAGTCGAGCGTCTCATTGAGGACTTCGCCGATAAAGTCGAAACCGGTCACCAAGGCGGTGCCGGTGACAAGCCAAAGCAATATCCGCCCGGGAACCGGGGCCACACGGATCAGACGCCAGTTCGGCAGGTCCGGAGAAAGAATGGCGCTTGCCAGCCGGTTGATGAAATAGACCACCGCAAGAACGTTGAACAACGCCGAGGCTGTCGGCCGCACATCTGAGCGCAAGACGTTGAAATAGTCGAAGAAAAAATAGGTGGCGAGCAGGAAGACCGAGACGGACACGGACGGAATCAGGGTTGACCAGAAGCCGACCGACAGGCGGCTGAGATAGGAGGGATCAGCCACGCTTGCATCACGGCTGTAGAGCCTGCCGAAGGCACGGCGCCCGCCCACCAGGATCACGGATGCGGCAAGCAAGGCAAAGAACCCGGCTCCGGCAATCGAGTTGAACTTGAACTTCCAGACAAATCGCCACCAACTGCTGATCAGACTGACAAACGACGACGCCTCGTTTTGCGCCGCACCGGCGACTTCACTGCCAAAGGCGAAATTGACATCCACCCGCTGCGCGAGGCTGTTGGCAAAAAGATCCCGGCGCAGCTCCGCAATGCGGTCAATCTGCATATTGACCTTGATTGAACTATCCTCGGACAAGCCGATGACCGCGTTGATCGCCTTTTTTTCGTCCGCAAGGTTCTTGCGTTCGTCCCGCACAAGCTCGGATTCGGGCACCGCACCGCTTTCCGGAGCGGGCCCAAGTTCGCTCACGCGTTTGTTGATTTCGCCGAGCCGCGGGCGAAATGAGACGGCCACGCCCAAGACATCCTTCGCAAGGCCCTCGAGTTCAATCTTCAACCTGACCAGATCAGCATCGCTGCTGGCGCTCTCGGTTATTTTGGGCTCGACCGCGGCAATGCGGCCGGCAAGATTATCAAGCAGCGCTTTCTGGTCGGCGGCGGTTTGACTGAAGGCAAGGCCGCACATGCCGGCAAAGAGCCAGAAAGCCAGGATCAACATGCGCGCGTGGAAGCGTCTCAAATCGTCAAGCTCCGGAATCAACCCTCAGCGGATGCTCCAACCTGCTTTCTCTTACGCAGCGCACGTCGATTGGACAAGCACGGGGGAATTGACAGGTCCTGACCTAGTGTGACAGCGCATTCGACAAAGCAATTGCGGGCCTCTATTCATCACCACATGCAGCGCTATTCAGCCCTCGCCCTGTTATGGAACGCCTTGAGCGGCAATCGCCATTGGCAGCCGGCCTGGCGCAAGCCGGAGCCGAAATCCGCCTACGACGTCATCATCATCGGCGGCGGCGGCCACGGGCTGGCGACAGCCTATTATCTGGCAAAGGAATTCAGCATCACCAATGTCGCGGTGCTCGAGAAAAGCTGGCTCGGCTCCGGCAATGTCGGACGCAACACCACCGCGATCCGCTCCAACTACCTCCTGAACGAGAACCAGCACTTCTACGAAGCATCGATGAAAATGTGGGAAGGGCTTTCCCAGGAGCTCAACTACAACGTCATGTTCTCGCAGCGCGGCGTTCTCAACATCGGCCATTCACCGGCGCAGATGGACGGCTATGCACGGCGCGGCAATGCGATGCGGCTCAATGGTCTTGATGCCGAATTGTTCACGCGCGAACAGGTGGCAAAAGCGCTGCCCGGCATCGACATGAGCCGTTCCGCGCGCTTTCCCATCGAGGGCGGCCTGATGCAAAGACGCGCCGGCACCGCACGCCATGACGCGGTCGCCTGGGGCTATGCCCGCGCGGCTGACGCGCGCGGCGTCGATCTGATCGAAAATTGCGAGGTCACCGGCTTCTTGCGCGATGGCGACAGGGTAACGGGCGTCAAGACGACGCGCGGTGAGATAAAGGCCGGCAAGACCGCCGTGGCGGTGGCCGGTTCGACCAGTCAGGTGATGGCGCTGGCGGGCATTGACACGCTGCCCATCGAGAGCCACGTCCTGCAGGCGTTTATTTCCGAGGGGCTGAAGCCGGTGATCGACACGGTCGCAACCTATGGCGGCGGGCACTTGTATTTCGGCCAGACCGACAAGGGCGGCCTCATCTTCGGCGGCGATATCGACGGTTACAATTCCTACGCCCAGCGCGGCAATCTGCCGGTCGTCGAAGACGTCATGAGCGAGATGGCGGCGCTGTTTCCGGGCCTTGCCGGCGTGAGGCTGCTGCGCTCCTGGGGCGGGATGGTCGACATGTCGATGGACGGCGCGCCAATCATTACGGTGGGTCCGCTGCCCGGCATGTATCTCAATTGCGGCTGGTGCTATGGCGGCTTCAAGGCAACGCCGGTCTCCGGTCTGTGCTTTGCCCACACGATTGCCAAAGGTGAGCCGCATCCCCTCAGCGCTCCCTTCACCCTTGATCGTTTCGCCCGCGGCCTTGTCATTGACGACAAGGGCATGGGCGCGACGCCGAAATGGCATTAACGCGATGAGGATTTCCTGCCCGCATTGCGGCCCGCGCGATCTGATCGAATTCACCTGTCAGGGCGACGCCACGCGCACGCGGCCCGAACCGGCCTCAACGGATCGGGATGCCTGGAACAAATACATATACGAGCGCGCCAACCCGCGCGGCTGGCACCGGGAATTCTGGCAGCATCATGGCGGCTGCCGTGCGCATCTAATCCTTGAGCGCAACACTGCAACGCATGAAATCCGCGATGTGAAATTTGCCCGGCATGGGGGGGCTGCATGAGTTTTTACCGGCTGCCCGGCGGCGGGTTCATCGACCGGTCCCGCCCCGTTCACTTCACTTTTGACGGCAAGCGCCATTCCGGTTTTGCCGGAGACACGCTTGCCTCCGCGCTGCTGGCCAGCGGCGTCATGCTGTTTGGACGTTCGTTCAAATATCATCGTCCGCGCGGTGTTCTGGCCGCGGGCTCCGAGGAACCGAATGCCCTGGTCACGCTCATTCGGAACGGGTTTCGCGAACCGAACCTCAAGGCGAGCGAGGTCGAGATATTCGACGGATTGGTCGCCGAAAGCCAGAATCGTTTCCCCTCGCTTCAGTTCGATCTCAACGCGGTCAACGCACTGGCCGGCAAACTATTTGCCTCGGGCTTTTACTACAAGACCTTCATGGGTCCGTTCCGGAGCACCATATTCTGGATGCTCTGCGAGAAAATCATTCGCCGCGCCGCCGGGTTGGGCAGAGCCGGGCATGTCGCCGACAAGGACCGCTATGAGCGGATGAACGCGTTTTGCGACGTGCTTGTCGTCGGCGCGGGCGCAAGCGGCATAGCTGAGGCACAGAAGGCCGCAAAAGCTGGAAA
>JANNRN010000451.1:0-4788 GCA_031401375.1 Phyllobacteriaceae bacterium
TCTCGAGTTTGGCGCCATCCAGTTTAGCGGCATCAATGTTGCCGACGATTTCGCGCAGTGCCCGTCCATCGACGACTGGACCAATCTGCGTCCCTGGCTTCAAAGCATGATCAATGGTCAACGTGCGCAGCCGGTCCCGGACTGCCGCAACGAAGCGGTCGTGAATGCCTTTGGTGACGATCAGGCGAGAGGACGCCGTGCAGCGCTGACCGGCCTGATAGTAGCTGCCATCAATCGCAATCTGGACGGCACGGTCGAGGTCCGCGTCGTCCAATATGACAAGCGGGTTCTTGCCGCCCATCTCAAGCTGGGCGCGCGCGCCCCTTGCCGCGCAACGTGGCGCCAATGAACGGCCGACACCCACCGAGCCGGTAAACGAAATGCCGGCGACCCTGCGGTCTTCAACCAGAACGTCGCCGATCTTCGACCCTGATCCGACCAGGAGATTGACAACTCCGTCCGGCAGTCCGTTACGGCTCAGGATCTCAACGAGCGCTATGGCGCAGGCCGGAACATAAGACGCCGGCTTGAACACAATTGTGCAGCCGCAGGCAATTGCCGGCGCTATTTTCCACGCCGGGATCGCCATGGGAAAGTTCCAGGGCGTGATGATGCCGACGACGCCGAGCGCTTCGCGGTGCACTTCCACTTCAACTCCGGGGCGCGTGGACGTGATTGTCTCTCCGGACAGTCGGACAGCTTCGCCGGCTGCAAACTTGAAGATCGCCGCTGTGCGATTTGCCTCCGCGATTCCGTCGTTCAGCGTCTTGCCTTCCTCCCGCGCGATGAGCGTGCCCAGTTCCTCCCGGCGGGCAAGGATTTCATTGGCGGTCGCGTCGAGAACGTCAAACCGCTTCTGAATCGGACTTTGCGACCAATGATCGAATGCGGCAGCTGCGGCGGTTATGGCATCTGAGGTTTCACCTGCGCTTGCCTGGGCATAGACCCCAACCACATCGTTAGTGTCGGACGGGTTTGTGCTGACCAGCTCTCCTGCCGATCCTGAGCTCCACTTTCCGCCAATAAAGTTCCCGTCCATGCAAACCCCCTTCGCGCAAACCTCGCCGCGCATTGGCTGTGGTGAGTGAAATATCGTGTCGAATAGTTGCAGTGTCCGGTGACCGGTTTGGTCACGCTGCGGCAAGCAGACCCTGGCGCGAAAGCTCGGCTTCAGTGTCCTTGAGAGCGGCGTCCAACCGGTCGATCAGCAATGCCAATTCGCTTTCGCTGATGATCAGCGGCGGAGATACGGCCAATGTGTCGCCAAGCGCGCGCAGGATCAGGCCGTGTTTCAGGCACATGGTTTCCGCGATGCGCGCAACGCCGACTTCAGCGGCAAACTTCGTTTTGGTGGTTCGGTCAGCCACAAGTTCAACGCCGGCGATCAACCCAATTGTCCTGATGTCTCCGACAATTGACGAGGATTTCAGCTTCTCCAATCCTGCCCGGAACAAGGGCACCAGTGAGCGCACATGGCCGACGATGTCGCGCTCCTCGTAGATGCGAAGCGTTTCGAGGGCGACGGCCGCGGGAACGGGATGCGCTGAATACGTGTAGCCGTGTCCGAGCACGCCATGTTTGGCTGAGTTGTCTGCGATCACCTCAAAGACGCGGTCATTCATCAACAGCGCTGATATCGGCTGATACCCGCTCGAAAGCGCCTTTGCCAGGATCATCATGTCCGGCTTCAGGTTGAACGTCACTGAACCGAACATGTCGCCGAGGCGCCCAAAGCCGGCGATGACTTCATCCACGACAAAGAGGATGTCGTGGCGCTTGAGAATGGGCTGTATCTTGTCAAAGTAGGTGGCGGGCGGGATGAGCACGCCGCCGACGCCCATGATTGGCTCAGCCCAAAAGGCTGCGATCGTGTCGGCGCCTTCGCGCAGGATGATGTCTTCGATTTCCGCGGCCAGGCGGTCGGCGTATTGTTCTTCGCTCTCGCCGGGACGCCCATTGCGATAGAAATTCGGGCATTCGGCGTGAATGTAACCAGGACCTGGAACATCAAAGTCCCAATGATTGCGCGGCACGCCGGTCAGGTTTGACGTCGCCAGCGTGGTCCCGTGATAAGCCCATTGGCGTGCAATGATCTTCTTCTTGTTGGGCCGGCCCAGCGCATTGTTGAAGTAACGCACAAACTTCATCGCTGTGTCGTTGGCTTCGGATCCGGAGCTTGAATAGAACACATGCGACAGGCCGGCCGGGGCGATCTCGACCAGCTTTTCGGTGAGTTCGACGACGACGTCGGAAATCTTGTTGCCGAAAGCATGATAGCAAGGCAGCTGTTTCATTTGTTTGTAAGCGGCTTCGGCGAGCCGGTTCTCACTGAACCCGAGCGAGGCGTACCAAAGCGCGGCCACGCCCTCGATGTAACTGCGCCCTTCCTCATCCTTCACGTAAACCCCGTCGCCTTTGGTGATGACCAGCGGATTGCCCGCCTGGTTGGCCCGCAGGTTTGCGTAAGGATGCACGATGTGCCGCGCATCGATTGCCGCGAGTGAATTCAGTTTCGGATCCATGGCGTTCTCCTCGGGCGTATTTCATCGCTTGACTGGATAAAAGAATATATGTATCCAATTAGTGTTGTCAACTGATTGATCGTTCATCCTCAAGATTTTGGCAAACGAAGCGTCAGCCGGAGATTTGCTTGGGGTGATCGTGGTTGCTGATCGCAGCAATGATTGAGTTTTGACGGCAAGAACGCGGTCGCGGTAGAGTGGCGAGAAAACGCCAGCCGTGACGGATAACAACGCAACAATGGGGACGGGGACGCATGCCAAAACCTGATCTGTCCGCTGTCAAGGTCCTCATTTTTGACGCAGGCGGCACTGTATTCGACTGGAGTGCACCCGTCGTCTCGGCGCTGGCTCGTTCGGGAGCCGGAATATCCGTTTCAGATTCCCGGGCAATCGCACTCGCTTGCCGAGGTCACTTCATGCGGCTCAACGGCGAAGTCGTCCGCGGGGACCGCCCCTGGCAGGTCGCCAATTCGATTTACCGCGAAGCAATCGGAATCGCTTGCAAAGAGGCGGGGTTAAGCGGCCTCTCGGAGGCGGATTGGAGCAGTCTGTTTTCGGCATGGCGGAAAATGCCGGCTTGGGCGAGCGCTCGTGAGTCAATTGCCAGGCTCAGGGAGAGGTTCATCATTGCGCCGCTCACGGTGCTCAGCTGGTCCATGGTGGTCGAGTCTTCGAGAGGAAGCGGAATTACCTGGGACAGTGTGCTGTCATGTGATTTGCTTGGCGTTTACAAGCCAGATCCGCGCTGCTTCACCCGCGTCACGGAAATCGTCAATTGCGAGGCCAGCGAGATCATGATGGTCGCTTCCCACCCGAGCGATGTTGTCGCGGGTATCGCTGCGGGCTATCGCTCTGCCTATATTGAGCCCAGGCTGTTCGATCCGGGAGAGGACTATTCGGCTGACGCGGTTGCGGATCGGTTCGATGTCGTCGCATCAGATTTTGCGGACCTTGCGATCAAGCTACTGAACCACTGATGCGCCGCTGATGACGAACAAGACTAAGAATTTTCTCACTCAACGCATTTCTCACCGGAGCCAATCATGACCAGTGACGCCTCATCAGGGATCGCCCCCAAACACACTCCCCTTCATGATCTGCACCTTGAACTCGGGGGCAAGATGGTTGACTTCGCCGGCTGGTCAATGCCGGTGAACTATCCCGCGGGCATCGTGAGCGAACATCTTCAGTGCCGGACAAAGGCTGCGCTCTTTGATGTTTCGCATATGGGCCAGGTGATGTTGAAAGGCGCTGGCGCTGCCCGTGCCTTGGAAACGTTGGCGCCAAGCGACTTTCAAGCCCTCAAGCCGGGAAAGGCGCGCTACACGGTTTTCACCAATGACCATGGCGGAATTCTCGACGACCTGATCGTTTCAAATGCAGGTGACCATCTTTTCGTTGTTGTTAACGCTTCCATGCGCGATCAGGACATCAATCACATGCGGCGCCATCTCAAAGGCGTCGATGTGGTTGAAGTGTTGGACCGTGCCTTGATCGCGCTTCAAGGACCTGCCGCAGTGGGCATCTTGGCACCGCTTGCCCCTGCCGTTCGCGATCTTTTGTTCATGGAGACGATTGTCACCCCCATCCTCGGGGCAGAATGCCGCGTTTCGCGGCTTGGCTATACCGGCGAGGACGGTTTCGAAATCTCCATACCTGCGCAAAAGGCGGTCGAAATCGCCAAGGCGCTGCTTGCCCACGAAGACTGTGCTCCCGCAGGGCTCGGTGCCCGCGACAGCCTGCGATTGGAGGCTGGTCTTTGTCTTTATGGAAACGACATCGACGTGGACCACACGCCCGTGGAAGCGCAATTGCAATGGGCAATACAGAAACGCCGCCGCGAAGAGGGCGGGTTTCCGGGCGCAACGACGATCTTGAAGCAGCTTTTGCAAGGCCCGGGGCGAAAGCTTGTCGGTATCTTGCCTGAAGGGCGGGCGCCGGCGCGTCAAGGCGTGATTATCAGCGATGAAAGCGGCACTGAAATCGGGGTGGTCACGAGCGGCGGTTTTGGACCGACGCTGGGCCGGCCAATGTCGATGGGTTACGTGTCCGCTTCAAATGCCATTCCGGGGACCAAAATCAACCTGAGCGTGCGTGGCAATTTGCTGCCCGGTGTTGTCGCCCCGCTGCCTTTCGTTCCCCATCACTACAAGCGTTGACAAGGAGCATAATGAATATGACAACCTATTACACAACGGATCATGAGTGGCTCGACATCGTGGATGGCATCGCTACGATTGGCATTACCGGGCACGCCGCTTCCCAA
>JANNRN010000452.1:0-1678 GCA_031401375.1 Phyllobacteriaceae bacterium
CCATGGCGCCGTCATCGCTATGGGCGCAAACATAGATGACCGAACGCGCAAACCTGTCATCACCCATGCCCGGCATGGCGATCAGAAAATGGTCGTTCAGGAACCCCTTGCCGGTTCCCTTGGCGCGCAGGTCTTTCAGGTTCATTTGGTTAAGCTATCAAGGATGCCAAAAATGAAAAGCGGCAATTGCCGGCCGCGTCGAAATTTATCGGGCGGCTTGCATCAGGGCAACGCTCACGCCGGGTTCGTCAAACCTGCGGGCGGATTTGTCGCGTTTTCCTGCAAATGTGATTGTCTCTTGAACAGGGTTTGCTGCAGGAAGGGCGCATGAAAGAAAAACACCTTGTCCGACTATGGTTTGCCGGTGCGTTGCTGGCGCCGTCGGCAGCCCTTGCTGCGGCTTCTGACTGGGCCCAAGAGGACGGCGCCCGCATTCGGCTGGTCGCGGCTGAACCTGCCGCAGACGCCAATGAATTGCGCGCGGCCCTGCAGATCGAGCTGAAGCCGGGCTGGAAGACCTATTGGCGCAATCCGGGTGATGCCGGGGTGCCGCCGCAGCTGAATTTTGACGGCAGCACCAATATTGCCGGTTTCACCTTGCATTTCCCGGTTCCGGTGCGGTTCGACGAGGGCAAAAGCGTATCGACCGGCTACACCAGGCCGGTCGCCTTTCCAATCACGTTGAAGCTGATGTCGCTCGGCAAGCCAACGGCGATCAGGGCCAGCGCGTTTCTCGGCATCTGCGACGAGATTTGCGTGCCCGTTCAGCTGGAGTTCAACGTCGATGTGCCCGTCGCCAATGCCAGCACGGTCGATCAGGCGCTTGTGACATCCTTCTTCGATGCATTGCCGGGCGCCGCCCTCCCCGGTTTTGAGATTACCTCGATAAGCCGTGCCGGTAAATCGTTGACGCTCATGCTCGAAACGCCGGACGGCAAGGCGGAACCGCAGCTCTTTGTCGCCGCGGACGGCTATTTGCTGGGCACGCCAAAGCTCGCTGGCGTAATGGGCAAGACCTTCGAATTCACCGTCCCGATTGCGTTTGAACCAAAGAACGCGCCGATCGAGGGCGCCGACATCCATTACACAGCCGTTTCAGGCGCCAAGGCGGTCTCCGGCACGTCGCGGGTCGCGGCGAAATAGGTTCCGCCGGTTTCATGCAGGCTGCAACTCGACACTGAAGAAATAGTCTCTATATGCAGGCGGATACCGGCCGCATCTGGCCTCTTCTCAATCGAATGCAAGGGATGTTTCATGGCGATTTCCATTGGCGAGCGTCTTCCGGACGCGACTTTCAAAATCCGTGTGGACGGCGAGTTCGCCGACACGTCCGTATCCGATGTTTTCGCCGGCAAGAAAGTTGTGTTGTTCGCGGTGCCGGGCGCGTTCACGCCGACATGTTCGATGAACCACCTGCCCGGGTTTCTCGAAAACCGCGACGTGATCCTGTCGAAGGGCGTCGACCAGATCGCCGTTGTCGCCGTCAACGACCATCATGTCATGAAGGCGTGGTCGGAAGTCACCGGCGGCAAGGGCAAAATTCTGTTTCTCGCGGATGGCTCTGGCAAGTTCACCCGGGGGATTGGCATGGACACCGACATGGGCCCGCTCGGCATCCGCTCACGGCGCTATTCGATGATCGTCGATGATGGCGTCGTCAAGACGCTCAATGTCGAAC
>JANNRN010000453.1:0-2269 GCA_031401375.1 Phyllobacteriaceae bacterium
CCGATGCAAGGCGGCTGACGACGCCGCCCGCCAGCATGATCGACAGCATCTGCGCCCCGGCGACGGAGCCATAGCCGAGATCGGTGCAATAGGAGACGATGTGGACCTGCGGCATCGACATGGCAAGGCAACACCCAAGACCGGCAATGATGAGCAGGATTTGCAAGGCTGCCGGCGACAGGTTGGACGGCTTGAGAGCAACCGCATTGATGCCCGTTGGCGACGTATGTTCGACCGGTCGGCGCCTCAGGAACAGTGACAGCGGGATCATCACGATGACGCAGGTTGCGGCAATGGCGAAGAATACGGGCCGCCAGCCGGCAGTTTCAAGCGGGCCTTTCAGAACAAGCGGCCAGATCGCGCCGGCAAAGTAATTGCCGCAGGCGGCGGCAGCCACCGCGATGCCGCGCCGCTTGTTGAACCAATGCGAAACATCGGCGATCAGCGGGCCGAAACAGGCAGCGCTGCCGGTGCCGATGAAGAGGCCGTGGAGAACAGACAGGACGAGAAGCGAATGCGTCATCGCCGATCCGGCAAAGCCGAGCGCCAAAGACAGGGCGGCAGCGATCAGCACGGGCACGATGCCGATCCGGTCAACGAGGCGGCCGATCAGAAGATTACCGAAGGCAAAGCCGACCATGGTGGCGGTGTAGGCGAGCGAAACTCCGCCACGGTCAACCCCGAACTCCGCCTGCACTTTCGGCATAACCAGAATGATCGCCCACATGCCGACGCTGCCAATCGTTGAGATGAGCATCGATATGAACAGGCGCCGCCAGGAATAGGCGCTGTCAAGATCGCTTTTGGCTGCTGCTGGCATGATTCCCCGCCGGTGTTTGACGGAGCAAATCATGGATGGTTGGACAATTCCAGCGTCACGGCTGGGTTAGAGCGGGATCGTTTCAAATTTAGACATAGGCATTCACATTGAGGCCCGAGCTGTCGCGGAAACAGGCGGCTGCCTCTCAATGGACCCGCTGATCACTCCGCACCCTCTCAAGGCGTCAACGTCACGGCATGGGGTTCAAACCAGATTTAACTGCCTGCGCTTGCCAAGGCCCGTTTTAACTGTCGTCATCCCGGAATTGCGCAGCAATATCCGGGATCCATGCCGTGACGGTTGAAGACATATCCTGTGCAGGGGCTGCGATTCCGTTTGAGATGATCCTGCTCAAAGTTCCACCTTGAAGGCGCGGGCCATTTCAGTCAGTGTTACGCTCTCCCGAACCACAGGTTTGCCTGCCATGTATTCCCGGCCGCTCGTTCCCGCAGACTTTGCCGTTCCGCCACGAATAGAGGGCGACGGCTTTCATCTGCGCATGCTGACCGTGCATGATGTGATCAAGGATTTCGCGGCGGTCATGGATTGTCTGGACTGGCTGCCGGGCTTCATGGGGCCGGGCAGTTCATGGCCGCGCGGTTTGACGATTGACGAAAACCTGATTGATCTTGGCTGGCACCAGCGCGAATTCACGCAGCGCCATTCTTTCGCCTACACGGTCATGAATGACGACGAAAGCCGCTGCCTTGGCTGCTGCTATCTCTATCCCAGTGACCGCCCGGCCTTTGACGCCATGGCTTTCTACTGGGCCCGCGAGGAGAATTTCGACGCTGATCTCGGCGGTGTTTTCCGCAGCACCCTGCGCAATTGGCCGCTCAAGAACATCGCCTTTCCCGGCCGCGACATCGCCTGGGAGCACTGGTGAGAGCTAATCAGCCTTCCACGCCAATGATGAACAGCACGGCGTAATCCTTTTTGCTGCAGTTTTCCACCGGCGGCATTGCAGCGCCCGGCGTCACCGGAAAATCGCCCTGTTGTACTGAAGCGGGCGAGCATGACTTGGTTTGCGCCGCCGGTGTGTAGCGCGCGGAGCGGCAGCGCAGGTGCGTGACGTCGTAAATCGTCGCGCCGTCCGCGAGTTCCCAGCGCTGGGCACCATTGGCGTCTTTGGGAAAGACGGTCAGAACCGATTTGACGTCGCGGTTGCCGGTGACCAGATATTTGCCGGGAGGAACGGGGAAATCCGGTGCCTCCATGATCAACCCGTGCTCTTCCAGCCACCAGTCGCCGCCATCAAACTGCCAGTTCGCCGGTGCGACACCGCCATTGGAAACCAAATTCTGATAGCTGCCGAGGCGCACGCCGCGCGGCCCCGGATCAAGCCGCCACAGGCCCCACAATTCAGCGCCGGTTCCGCTGCTGGCGCCGGGTTCCGCCAGCGCCGCGAGATACTGCGTGGGAACCGCTTTGAAGCTTGTCCCGGCATTG
>JANNRN010000454.1:0-3739 GCA_031401375.1 Phyllobacteriaceae bacterium
CGATCCAGGCTTTTCGGAAAATCCGGTAAACACCAACCCGCGCATTCTGGCCGTCGCGTTCAGAGAAAAAGCCTCCATGACCTATCGGCTGATTTTCGAGAACCATGTGTTTGTGCCGCGCATCACTGAACCGGTATTCGATGATTATTTGGACGAAGGCGGCGTCACCATCGAGCGCGGCAGCATCAATATCAGCCTCTTCAGCTTCGGCAGCGACATAAGGCGGCCTGCCTATCAGTTCCGCTATCAAAATGACCGTTTTGAATTGATTGGCTATTCCGACACCGTTGTCCTCCGCTCTACCGGCGAACTCACCACAACCAGCATCAACTTCGTCACCCGCGAGGTTGAAACGACAATCGGCACCATCGAAAATGACACCATGCAAACCAAAACCAGCAAGCTGAAACCAGGCCCCGCGATAACGATGGACAGTATCGGCGAAAGCTTCCGCTTCGATCCACGAGAGCATTTCCGCTTTTGACGGAATCGTCAAAAGCACAGGACAATGCGGCAACTCGATAACCTGAAGCGCATCAGCACTTCCGTGAAATGCTGATGCGCTCTATTGACGCGTGCCGGGCACACCGCCATCCTGATCCAATGTCGGCAGGCCGCATCATCGGATCAGCACTTCTGGGATTGCTTGTGGGCGGTATTGCCGGCGGCGGTCTCGGCCTTGCGGGCGGACTTGCCTGGACGGAGTTGGCCGGCACCTCCGGATTTGAGGGCAAGTCCGGTTTCGTCGTGGCCTACTGGATACTTGCCGGCATTGTGCTTGGCCTCGTCAGCGGGCTCGTTGCGGGCGTCCGGTGGGCGCGGCGTTCAAGCTGAACGCAGGCCTTTGATGGTGATGCGCCCGGCGCGGCTGGAGCGTTTCCGCTTTTGATGGACTCATCAAAAGCACAGGACAACGCGACTATTCAATAACCTTGAGCGCATCTGCGTTTCCGTAAAATGCTGATGCGCTCTAGTAGCCTGTGTCATTGAAAATGACAGGTAAACTCGAACCCCGGCGCTGCCCCTCATCCGCCCCTGCCGGGGCGCCTTCTACCCGCAAGCGGCGCGGAGAAGAGGTCTGAGACGCCCGCGATCCCTTCTCCGCCGTTCTTACGGGGAGAAGGTGGCCCGTAGGGCCGGATGAGGGGCAGCGCCGGGGTTCGAGTTTACCTTTCATTTTCAATGATATAGCCCACTAAAACCGGTCGTCCAGTCGCCTCTTGCGGAACGAAATCCTTGTTGTTGCGCACCCCCGCCATCAGGCGTATGAATTGCGGATGGGCGAAGTTGACAACCGTTACTCGCTTCTCAGCGGGGTCGCCGGCGCCAAGATCGCGGGCGCAATCGAGACCCTTGTGCGCACAGGCAGCGACCGCGAACTCAATCGTGTCAATGTGCTGGATTTCGCGGCCAGCCATGGCGTTGACGAAGAGGCCGCCATTGCCGGTTTCCTGCATGCAACGCGGCTCGGCCTGTTCGACATGTCCTGGAATGTGCTGTGTCCTGGCTGCAGCGGCGTGCTGCAATCGAACACGTCGCTGAAGACCATGCGGCACGAAGCCTATTCCTGTGCAATTTGCGCGCAGGGTTTTGAGGCCAATCTCGATGAAATGGTCGAGGTGAGCTTCACCGTCAGCCCGCGCCTGCGCCGCATTGCCGCCCATGATCCGAACACGCTGCCGATCTGGGAATATACCCGCCAGATCTTCTGGAGCTCCGGCCTCGTTCTTCCCGACGGCGCGGCGTTTGACGATCTGATCAGCCGGGTCGTCATTGATTCGGTTGAGCTTGCGCCGGGCGAGAAAATCATCCTGTCGGTGCAATTGCCGGCGGAGTTTGTCATCGTGTTCGAACCGGTGACGCATGCCGCACAGTTCATTGACGTCAAGGGCGAGCCGACACGCGAGCGGCAGGAAATGACGATCACGTTTGACAAAGTCGTGCCGCCGACGGGGACGACCGTGCTGCGGCCGGGGCCGGCGCGCATTACCCTGGAAAACCGCACTAATGTGCGCGCCTTGCCCGCCCTTTATGTCGCCAATGACGAGATGCATGCGCTGCTCGGATCGCGCAAGCGTTTCCTCACGGCAAAGCGGCTCGTCACCAACCAGACCTTCCACGACATTTACCGCACCAATGCGCTCGACATCAATCAAAGGCTGAAAATCACCAGCCTGACATTTCTCTTTACCGACTTGAAGGGTTCGACGGAGCTTTACGAGCGGGTCGGGGATCTCACCGCGTATGATCTGGTCAAGGAGCATTTCGGTATTTTGAGCGAGGTCGTCGCCTCGGAAGCAGGGGCCGTGGTCAAAACCATTGGCGACGCTGTGATGGCGACTTTTCCGACGCCCGAGCGGGGCATCTGCGCCGCCTTGAGGGCGCGCAAAGCGCTGAGCGCATCGACCGCCGCCAGCGGGCGGGAAGACCTCGTCCTGAAAATGGGCATCCACGAGGGGCCGTGCCTGGCGGTCACTGTCAATGACCGGCTCGACTATTTCGGCCAGACCGTCAACATCGCCGCGCGCGTGCAGCGTCTTGCCACGTCGCGTTCGATCTTTGCCACCGAGCCCGTGGTGACGGACAGGCGGGCTGCGGAATTGCTGGAAGCCGGCGGCATCGCGCTGCAACCGCAACAGCACACGCTGCGCGGCGTCGGCCATGAAGTCACCGTGTTCGAGATTCCGTAGGCGTCCCACTTCACCCTCAGTGCTGCCCCTCATCCGCCCCTATCGGGGCACCTTCTCCCCGCAAACCGCAGGGAGAAGGGAAGGCAGGCCGCTGCGATTATTCTCCTTCTCCCTGCTTCTTGCGGGGAGAAGGCGCCGGCAGGCGGATGAGGGGCAGCGCCGACCGGTGCTTGCAATCAGGACATGGCCGAGCGCAGATTCTCGTCGATCTTGTCGAGAAAGCCGGTCGTTGACAGCCATGGCTGATCGGGGCCGATCAAAAGGGCCAGATCCTTGGTCATGTAGCCGCCTTCGACCGTCGCAACGCAGACCCTTTCCAGCGTATCGGCAAAGCGCTTCAGCTGCGCGTTGTCGTCGAGCTTGGCGCGGTGGGCGAGGCCGCGGGTCCAGGCAAAGATGGAAGCAATTGAATTTGTTGAGGTTTCTTCGCCCTTTTGGTGCTGGCGATAGTGCCGCGTCACTGTGCCGTGCGCTGCTTCCGCTTCGACTGTCTTGCCATCCGGCGTCATCAGAACCGAGGTCATCAAGCCGAGCGAGCCGAATCCCTGCGCCACGATGTCGGATTGGACGTCGCCGTCATAATTCTTGCAGGCCCAGACATAGCCGCCCGACCATTTCAGCGCCGAGGCGACCATGTCGTCGATCAGCCGGTGTTCATAAGTGAGTTTCTTCGTCTTGAAATCATTGGCGAATTCGGCGTTGAAGACTTCCTCGAAAATGTCTTTGAAGCGCCCGTCATAGGCTTTCAAAATGGTGTTCTTGGTCGACAGATATACCGGATAGCCGCGCTGCAGGCCGTAATTCAGCGAAGCGCGGGCAAATTCCCTGATCGATTCGTCGATATTGTACATGGCCATGGCGACGCCATCGCCGGGCGATTGATAGACTTCGTGCTCGATCACTTTGCCGTCTTCGCCGACGAACTTGATCGACAGCGTGCCCTTGCCCGGAAAGCGGAAATCCGTGGCCCTATACTGGTCGCCAAACGCGTGGCGGCCGACGATGATCGGTTTGGTCCAGCCCGGAACCAGACGCGGCACGTTCTTGCA
>JANNRN010000455.1:0-3299 GCA_031401375.1 Phyllobacteriaceae bacterium
CTCATTTGACGTTGTAGAAAATGGCAAGACGACCCAGCTTGAAAATCTCCACCCTTGGGGGGAGATGGCTGGCAAGCCAGAGGGGGGTGCACCGGTCAAGAAAATCCGGGTGCGGTTGGCGGTCAAAAAGTTGAAAAGGCACGGTCTAACGGCACCCTATAGCTGTTTTCCGGCAAGCGCGGGAAGATCGACATTCCAGCTTTCCAGTATGAGCTCGCGTGCCGCATGGGCCAAGTCGAGCGACGGCCTGTTCAAAGACGCCATCGGCAGCGTTGGATTGACGACCGGCCCGCGCGGTACGATCACGCCCGCATTGACCATCGCGGCTTCAACTGCGCGGTCTTCAACGATAGCAAGCGGTCCCCAATAGAGTTTCCAGAACGTCTTGCGGGCTTCTTCCCATTTGGCGGGTTCCGTTTCGACGGCAAGGGTGGCCAAGGCGTCTGTCGCTGTCAGTGTGAACTCCAACTGCTTCGTCAGAAATGGTTCGCGGTTTTTCTGCTCGGACGTCAGATTGTATTGCCAGGCGCTAGCCGTCAGCGACAAGATGGTCAGCACCCACGGAATGATCGTGGTCAGGTTCATTTGATCCTCCTTCGGCGGGAATGATTCACCAATCACACCATGCCAGCGCGGAACCGGCAACGTGTCAATTGGTGGTAAGAACCGGCAAAAGAAAAGGGCGGCCTTGCGACCGCCCCTCTCGCCCCACTACAGCATTGTTTATTGTGGCAGTTTGTCGTCGACGCCCTTGACGTAGAAGTTGAGGCCGAGCAGCGTGCCATCGTCTGCCTTGTCGCCTTCCTTCAGCCATTCGGTGCCATCCTGCTTGGTGATCGGACCATGGAATGGCACGAGCTCGCCGGATTTGATTTTGGCTTCGGTGTCCATTGCCATCGCCTTCACGTCATCGGGCAAGTTGGTATAGGCAGCCATGGTCAGGATGCCGTCTTTCAAGCCGTCCCACGATTGTGCGGTTTCCCACTTGCCGTCGAGAAGAAGTTGGACGCGCTTGATGTAATAGGGACCCCATGTGTCCGTAATGGCGGACAATTGAGCAGTCGGACCGGCGGTGATTTGATCAAACGCCTGGCCGAACGCCTTGATGCCGCGCTCTTCGGCAACCTGCATCGGGCCGGTCGAGTCGGTGTGCTGGGTGATGATGTCAACGCCCTGATCAATCAGAGCCTTGGCCGCATCAGCTTCCTTGCCCGCGTCAAACCAGGTGTTGACCCACACCACTTTCAGCTTGAAATCCGGATTGACGGATTGCGCGCCGAGCAGGAACGCGTTGATGCCCTGCACAACTTCCGGAATCGGGAACGAGGCGATGTAGCCCGCAACGCCCGTCTTCGACATTTTACCGGCGATCTGGCCGATAATGTAGCGGCCTTCATAGAAACGCGAATTGTAGGTCGCAAGGTTCGGGCCGCTCTTGTAGCCGGTCGCGTGCTCGAATTTCACATCCGGGAACTTTTCGGCGATTTTCACTGTCGGATCCATGAACCCGAACGAGGTCGTGAATACCAGCTTGCAGCCGGAACGGGCGAAACGCTCAAGCGCGCGTTCAGCATCCGGGCCTTCCGGAACGTTTTCGACGAACACGGTCTCAACCTTGTCGCCAAGCGCCTTGTCGACTTCCAGACGGCCGATATCATGCGCCTGTGTCCAGCCGCCGTCGGTCTTTGAGCCGACATAGAGGAAGCAGACTTTTGCCTTTTCCTGTGCATAGGCTGCGCCCATGGACAGGAGGAATGTGGCGGTTGCCAATCCTGTGAGTAGTTTCTTCATGTTATTCACCTCTTCTGTTTTTGCACGTTTGGAGCTATCCCATTGTTTTATATTAGCGATCCGGAACAAACGGCCGCCCCAAAGAGGCCGGTGTGTTCATCATAGTCAATCGCCGATTTCCAGAAATCAAGACCAGCACAACGATCGTCGCCACGTAGGGAAGCGAGGACAAGAGCTGCGAGGGTATGCCAAGGCCCAAAGCCTGGGCATGGAGTTGCCCGATGGTGACAGCGCCGAACAGATAGGCGCCGGCAACCAGACGCAATGGACGCCAAGACGCGAACACGACAAGCGCCAGCGCAATCCATCCGCGCCCTGCCGTCATGTTCTCCACCCATTGCGGGGTATAGACCAGTGACAGATGCGCCCCGGCAAGCCCGGCGCAGGCGCCGCCAAACATGACCGCAAGGTAGCGGATTTGAATAACCTTGATGCCGAGCGCATGGGCGGACGTGTGACTGTCGCCAACCGACCGCAATGTCAGACCCGCGCGGGTTTTGAACAAAAACCAGACCACACCCGCCGTCAGAATGATCGACAGATAGAAGATGGGATCCTGTCCGAACAAGAGCCGTCCGACAAGCGGGATATCTGACAGGTAAGGAATGTACATCGAGGGCAGTTTGATGCCCGCTTGACCGACGAAGGCCTCGCCGATCAAACCCGACAATCCGAGCCCGAGCAGCGTCAACGCCAGACCAGTGGCAACCTGGTTGGTTACAAGCGACAGCGCGAGCACGCCGAACAACAGCGAGAACAAGGCCCCGACAATGATGCCTGCGATCATGCCGATCCAGGGATTTCCCGTCAGTTGCGCCACGGCAAAACCCGAGACAGCGCCCATGACCATCATGCCCTCAACACCAAGATTGAGCACACCGGAACGTTCGACAACGAGTTCCCCGAGAGCCGCAATCAATAGCGGCGTCGCAGCGGTTGCGATGGTAAGAAGAATGGCTTCCGTCATTTCCATTTTATGCAGCCTTTCCTGATGCGGCAGCCGAACCGAAGTTGAGCTTGATATTGTAATTGATGAGCGTGTCGCATCCGAGCACCAGGAACAGCAGCACACCTTGGAACACCCGGGCAAGTTTGTCGGAGATGCCCAGGTCAAACTGCGCCGCCTCGCCGCCAAGATAGGTCAATGCGAGCACCAGACCTGCGGCAATGATGCCAAGCGGATTAAGTCTGCCAAGGAAGGCCACGATGATCGCGGTGAAGCCATAGCCCGGCGAGATGACCGGTTGCAGCTTGTTGATCGCTCCAGAGGCTTCGGAAATTCCGGCGAGGCCGGCGCAAGCGCCTGAGACCATGAAGGCAAAGTAGACCATGTTCGACGAGGAAAACCCCGCAAACTTTCCGGCGCGCGGCGAAGCGCCAAGCACCTTGATTTGAAATCCCTTGAGCGTCTTCGACAACATGAACCAGATGATAATGGCCACAACAATGGCGAAGATGAAGCCCCAATGCGCCTTGCCCGAGGCTGGCAGGATTTCAGGCAGGATTGC
>JANNRN010000456.1:0-2329 GCA_031401375.1 Phyllobacteriaceae bacterium
CGGTGCATCCGTGGCGCATCTTTTCAATTGCGGACTTTATGATCCGCAGACCAAGTCCGCCGATGTTGTGCGATGGCTGCGTGATGAAGCCTATCGCAACAGCGAAGACGAAGCGCATGACGCAAACCACCACGGGCATGCAAGCTCAGGTCATGAAAGTCATTCTGCGCCAGATCACCATCGCCATGACGTGAACCGGCACGACGCGGCGATACGCGCCTTCATATTGGTGCATGAGCGGCCTGTTCCCCTTGCCGCTGTTCAGATGTTTTTTGAGCTGCTGCAGTCGGCGCACGGGGAGAATCTGTTGCGCATGAAGGGCATTATCTGTGTCGCAGAGGATTCAGAAAGGCCGCTGGTCATTCACGGGGTGCAAAAGGTGCTGCATCCGCCGGTTCGGCTGCAAGCATGGCCCGGCAACGACCGGCGCACCCGTCTGGTCATGATCACCAAAGATATCAGCGAAAGCTATATACGCCGGCTTTTTGCGGCATTTGCCAGTGAGCCGTCGATAGACCAGCCGGACGCTGACGCGCTGATGAACAATCCCCTTGCGCCGCCGGGCTTGCGAACGTGATCAAGACTTGGGTGTTGCGCCACGTTCGATGGTGAAGCGGTGCGCGCCCCCGACTGGCTCTGATGCAACGATCTCGTGTCCATACTCCTTGCAGAAGTGAGGAATGTCGATGACGGCCAGACTGTCCGTCGTCTCGATTGTGAGAAATTCGCCGGGGTTCATTGTTGAAAGACGCCTGCGGGTCTTCAGCACCGGCATCGGGCAATTCAACCCGCGAAGGTCATATATGTCGGGCATCTGCCTCAGTTTCCCAAGAGCCACCAACGCTTCTTTTTCTCGGGTGCGGGTGCTGGAGCCGGCAATGCAGCTGCGGGGTTCTCCTGCGGAATTGGCGCCTTTACTTCAGCCTGGCTGGACGCAAGTTGAGCTGACGTGCTCGCCACACCCTGGGCATCACTTGCGGAAGCAGGCGCCGTTTGGGGACCTGGGTCTGGTTGCGATGTCGCTGAGGCGGTCTCGTAGAGGGTCCCGGTGTCTGAAGCAGTGGTTTCTTCCCGATTGATGGTGGCCGGTTCAGGCTTTTGAGAGAATGCGCGGGCAGACGCAGACGGCACGGGCGGCGCGGCAAAAGCCATTGTTGAAGGAAGGTCCACAACCTTTGGCTTCCACTTCTTGTCAAGCGGCCGGGATTTTCCGCCCATGACGATTGGAGCGGGTACATCGGAATACTTGTCGCGCGCTTTGGCAAAGGCAACGTCATACTTTGATTGATAGGTCGAATAGGCGCTTTCAAGTTCAGCCGGCAGAGTAGACGGCACACAGGAGGCGTTGGCCTGAAATTTTCCCCCGTCCGCCGGGGTTCGGTTGAAGACGTATTTCTTCTCGCAAAAGTCCACTTTTGGCGGCTGGCGTGTCAGTTCAAAATGATCGTACCCTTCCTTGATCATGTTCCAGAAGGGGAAATTCGGATCGCCGGAATAGTACGCCATTTTCTCGGCGGTCATGCGGAAGGGCAGTGCTTGCAGCACAAAACTCTCCTGTCCGCCCTTCAGCGAATCGCGCGCGAATGCGAATATCTCCTGCACGCTTTCATCGGTCATTGAATAGCAGCCGGATGACGAGCACGCGCCATGGACCATCAGATTTGTGCCGGTAAATCCATGCGAGCGGTCATAGGCGTTGGGATAGCCCGTATCGAACGCCAGAAAGTATTTTGAGGCCGGATTTAGCTGAGGCGCACGGATGGTGTAAAATCCTTCGGGCGCCTGACGGTCGCCTTCCTTCTTCTTCTGGCCGAGTTTTCCGGACCAGGCGCAGATGTTGTAAGCGGCAATCAGGTCGTAGCGGCCGCTTTCCTTTTGCTTCCAGATTTCGAGGAGATGCTCATCCTTGATGATCCGCATGGTGATTGGCGAGGAGGTCCGCATGCCCTTCGCCTTCATTTTCTTCAGAACTTTCTCCGGCAGCGGCTTGTTCGGATTGGGCGCAAAGTCGCCAATTGACGATTCATTGCAGCCTGCCAAGGACAGGGCGCCGAAGAGTATGGGGACGATCAAGGACCTGATGAAATTCATGCGCGGTGTGAAACCTCGAGAGTGCGGACGCGTAAGCCCGATATTAGAGCTTTTATGGTTGATGTTTCATTACGGCAAGCATGGGCGCCATCCAAGAAAAGAACTTAGCCCGCATTTCGCCCTTTTATCCGGCAAATTTGTGGCGAGCGCAGGTCCTTGACCCTAACGCATTCGTGCCCAATCCGGACGATGGAACAAAAAATCACCGGCAGTTCGATTTGCGATTCGCAAAAGCAGA
>JANNRN010000457.1:0-4521 GCA_031401375.1 Phyllobacteriaceae bacterium
TTGCCGGAGCCTGGCGTTGCCTTGAATCCGCCCGTGCCCCAGCCGCAATTCACATAAAGCCCCTTCACCGGCGTCTTGGCGAGGATCGGCGAGCGGTCCGGTGTCACGTCCACTATGCCGCCCCAGGAGCGCAGCATTTTCATGCGCGTGAACATGGGGAACATTTCGCAGATCGCATCGAGCGTATGGTTCAGAATGTGCAAGCCACCGGTCTGCGAATAGGACACGTACTGATCCGTCCCCGCGCCGATGACCAATTCGCCCTTGTCTGACTGCGAAATATAGGCATGCACCGTGTTGGACATCACCACGCACGGAAAGCAGGGCTTCACCGGCTCTGACACCAGCGCTTGCAAGGGATAGCTTTCCAGCGGCATGCGCACGCCCGCCATCTGCATGACGACGGACGAATGCCCCGCCGCCACGACGCCGACCTTCTTTGCGCGAATAAACCCGCGCGAGGTGTCAACGCCCGTCACTTCGCCGTTCACACCGCGCTTGATCCCGGTGACTTCGCAATTCTGAATGATGTGCACGCCGCGGTCCGAGGCCGCCCGCGCGTAACCCCAGGCCACCGCATCATGTCGCGCGGTGCCGCCGCGCCGCTGCAAGGCCGCGCCCACCACCGGATAGCGCACTTCCTGCGAAATGTTCAATGGCGGGCAGAATTCCTTCGCCTGTTCCGGCGTCAGAAATTCATTGTCCACGCCATTCAGCCGGTTGGCATGGACATGGCGCTTCAGCACCTGAATATCATGCACATTATGCGCCAGCATCATGACGCCGCGCGCTGAATACATCACATTGTAATTGAGGTCTTGGCTCAGCCCGTCCCAGAGCTTCAAGGCATGGTCATAAATCCCGGCCGATTCGTCATAGAGATAATTTGAGCGGATAATCGTCGTGTTGCGCCCGGTATTGCCGCCGCCGAGCCAGCCCTTTTCCAGCACCGCAACATTGGTGATGCCATGTTCCTTGGCAAGGTAGTAGGCGGTGGCCAGCCCATGTCCGCCCGCGCCGACAATGATGACATCATACTCCGCCCGAGGCTCCGGCGAAGCCCATTGCGCGTCCCACCCCTTATGAGCGCGCATCGCCTCGCGGGCGAGAGCAAAGACCGAATATTTGCGCATGGATCAAGCCTCAGACAAATGCAGCCGCCCGAAACGACCGGCGCAATGATTTCTAGCATTAGCGCGGCGAAAGAAAACCCCGTGCGCTGATTGCGACGAAGGGTGGCGAATTGGCGCAAACGTTGCCGCTTGAAAATCTCCCTCCTTGTGGGGGAGATGTCCGGCAGGACAGAGGGGGGTGCCTTGCGCCGAGTTACGTCTTTGTGAAATGGAAACCCAAATCGCCGCGTGAGTTCTACGCCAACCCCCCCTCCAAGTCGGCTGACTACCCAAGGAGGGCCTGAACTTCGCCGACTCACGCCCCCAAACTAGCCCCCAAATCCCCCATAGCCACAAACATCCGCACCCCCGTCTCCGTATCACACCGCCGGAACCCCAGCCCGCATACAGCGCCAGCCGCTTTGCCATGCTCTCATCCTCCAACACATCCAGAATCACTCAAAAGATGCCGACCTGTTTGGGACCACGCGGCGAATTCAATCTCCTTGCAAATCCGTAACATATATGTTACCACTTCTCACATGCAGATCATCGAATATCTGTTACCGGACGGACACAGCCCCTTCGCAGCTTGGTTCGACCGTCTCGATCCGCAAGCCGCAGCCAAGGTCAATGTCGCTTTGGTCCGCATGGAAATGGGCAATCTGTCGAACGTTAAGTCCGTCGGGCTGGGCGTTTTGGAATACCGGATCGACTGGGGTCCAGGATACCGCCTTTACTTTGGACGCGAGGGTGATGAATGGGTCATCCTCCTTGCCGGCGGCACCAAACAGCGCCAGCATCGCGATATCTCAGATGCCTCGCTGCGTTGGCAGGACTATAAAAAGAGAAAGAAGGAGGCCTGAAATGCCACTCACCCGCGATTTCAAGGAAACCGTCAAAGCCCGTGCCGCCCATGATACCGCTTTCCGCGCCGCGCTTTTGTCCGAGGCTGTCGAATTGCTGCTTGCTGACGATGTAGCGACCGGCAGAGCCGTGCTGCGCGATTATATTAACGCAACCATCGGCTTTGATGATCTCGCCGCCAAAATCGACAAGCCGGTGAAAAGCGTCATGCGCATGTTCGGTCCCAATGGCAATCCAACGGCGCAGAACCTGTTTGCGGTGATTCATCAATTGCAGAAGGCGACAGGCGTCAGTTTAGGCGTGCGGGCGGCGTGAACAACACCATCACTTTTCCCACACTTACAGTGGACATATCCCCACCCTTCTGCTAATCCCCGACCACCTTGCGCGGAGATTCTGCGCTGAGACCTATTTTCGTTATTTGAATTGAACCCGAAAGGCGAGATGACACGTGCAAGTACTCGTTCGTGACAACAATGTGGACCAGGCGCTGCGCGCCTTGAAAAAGAAGCTTCAACGCGAAGGCGTTTTCCGTGAAATGAAGATGCGCGGCCATTATGAAAAGCCGTCCGTCAAGCGGGCCCGTGAAAAGGCTGAAGCTGTCCGCCGCGCACGCAAGCTTGCCCGCAAACGCGCACAGCGCGAGGGTCTGTTGCCGGGTCTGAAGGTTGTGGCGCCAGAGGCGGGTGCACGTCCGCCACGTCCGGCCGCCGCTTTTTAGTCTCTTTTCATCGATAGCCGAAAAGTGGGGGCAGTTGAATCGGCCTCCACTTTTTTGTTTTCACCGGGTTCCCGATTTGTTGAAACCGGTGCGGACGAAAGCGAGGAAAATGCGCATGATTTTAAATTTCGCTCACGCAGCATCGGCCATGCGCCGGATCGCGCGCGTTGCCGCATGTCTGATGCTGGCGGCGCTGGCGGGCTGTGTCACCAATGAGGGCGGCGAGATTGCGACCTCCATTGACCGGGAGCAAGGTTCGAGCGAGAACATCGCCTCCCTGTCCGGCGTCATCGCGCAAAATCCGAACGATCCGGAGGCCTATAACGTGCGCGGTTCCGCCTACGGGCGCGCCGCGAACTATCAGGCCGCGCTTGACGATTTCAACAAGGCGATTGCGCTTAACCAGAACTTTTATCAGGCCTATGCCAATCGCGGCCTGATCTGGCGCCGCTTGGGCGAGTTGGGCAATGCCGCTTCCGACTACAACAAAGCGATCCAGATCAATGCCCAGTATGACGCCGCCTATATCGGGCGCGGCAATCTTTACCGCAATGCCGGCCGCATCAAGGAAGCGTTTGCGGATTACGAGCGCGCCATCCAGCTCGACACCACCGACCCGCGCGCTTACCACAATCGCGGGTTGATCTACCAGTCGCGCGCCCAGCACGAGTTCGCCATCGAGGACTTCTCGACGGCCATTTCTCTGCAGCCTGACGCGCCGGAACCTTATAATGGCCGCGGCATTTCCTATCTGGCGCTCAATCAGGAAACCAATGCCTTTGCCGACTTCAACCAAGCGCTCAAGCTCAATGACAAGCTGGCGGAAAGCTGGGCCAACCAGGCGCTGGTCTATGAACAGCGCAAGGAATTCAAGAAGGCGGAGAAGTCTTATCAGCGCGCCGTGATTCTTGATCCGCAGTACCAGCCGGCGCAAGACGGGCTTTCGCGTGTGCGCAGCGCAATATGAGCGCAGACACGCTCGTCATTCTTGCCCATCCGGGCGAGAAAAGCCTGAGCAGACTGTTCGCCGAAGACATCGTCAAATCAGCTGAATCATCCGGTCAAAGCGTCAGGTTTTTCGACCTTTATGCGGAAGACTTCGACCCTGCCCTCACCCGCGCCGAGCGGCTTGGTTACCATGCTGACAAGCCCGATCTTGCCGCAATATCCAATCATGCAGCGGACCTGACTGCCGCCAAAACACTCGTGCTTGTGTTTCCAACCTGGTGGTTTGGCATGCCCGCCATCCTCAAAGGCTGGATTGACCGCGTCTTTGCGCACCAGGTTGCTTTTGATCACGCCAAGGATTTTGGCCCGATCAGGCCCGGACTGGCCACCCTTGAGAACGTGCTGGTGATCACAACTCTTGGCGCACCGTGGTGGATCGATTGGTTCGTCATGCGCCGGCCCGTCAGACGCATATTGAAGACAGCCGTATTCGGCCTTTGCGCCCCGCAGGCCAAATTCAGAATGTTGTCACTGTATTCGGCGGAGAATCCCGGAACACAAAGGGTCAACAAATTTCGGCGGAGTATTCTGAGCGAAAACTCTCGATAACACTGCGGCGCCGGGTCTGGCGGTCAGGCCCTTTGCGGGCAATGATGCGGCCCCCGTTTCAGGCTATTCCCGCGCGGCAATCGTCAGCGGCATGGTCGGCTGCTTTTCGGTCCAAGCCGAACGCCTCAGGTTTTGCCGTCACTTCGCCTCCCACAGCTGCGCCGGTGCATCTGGCGCCAGAATGTAGAAATTGTTGCTGTCGACGCTTTGCCAATTGCCGCTGGTTCCGTTCGGCCAGACGACACGCAGCTCCGCTTTGGCCAT
>JANNRN010000458.1:0-2390 GCA_031401375.1 Phyllobacteriaceae bacterium
GTCAACGCGCCGCTTGCCGAGAAAGACGGTCATGCGGGTTGCAAATGTCTGGGTCGGCCAGGTGAGGCCCGGAATGCTTTCATGGCCTTGGAACAGGCGCGGAAAGCGGCCGAACTCAGAATCCCAGTCTTCCTTGCCGCGCTCGGAAACCATCGCCCGGCATTTTTCAGACGCAATGATTTCGCTGGCGCCATAGGCCGATGCGCCGAGCACGCGCACGGCGTGGTAATGCGACAGCACGACGTATTTGACCGGCTTGTCGGTGACGGTGCGGATTTTTTCCACGACCTTTGATGCGAGGCGTGGTGTCGCCTGCGCGTCGACGATCATCACGCAATCGTCGCCAATGATGACGCCGGTGTTCGGATCGCCCTCGGCGGTGAATGCCCACAGATCCCGGCCGATTTCGGTGAAGGAGATTTTCTTTTCGGTGAGGTCGCCCTGCGAGGCAAAAGCCTTGGCCATGGTTATGCGGCTCCTTCGTATTTCTGAACTGTTTGCTCAATGGCGCCAAAAATCGAACGGCCGGCCTTGTCCTTCATTTCAATGCGGACGGTATCGCCAAATTGCATGAACGGCGTCGCGGGCCTGCCATGCGCGATGGTTTCGATCATCCGGATTTCGGCAATGCAGGAATAGCCAAGCCCGCCCTCAGCGACCGGTTTGCCGGGTCCGCCGGCCTGGTCCTTGTTCGATACCGTGCCTGACCCGATGATCGTGCCAGCGCACAGTGCGCGGGTCTTGGCGGCATGCGCGACAAGCTGGCCGAAATCGAAGGTCATGTCGACGCCGGCATTGGCGCGGCCGAACGGCTTGCCGTTGAGATCAACGATGAGCGGCAGATGCACCTTGCCGCCCTGCCACGCTTCGCCGAGCTCATCCGGCGTTACCGCCACCGGCGAAAAGGCCGACGACGGCTTGCCTTGGAAGAAGCCAAAACCCTTGAGAAGTTCCGCCGGAATGAGATTGCGCAGCGATACATCATTGACCAGCATGACGAGGCGAATGGCGCTTGCGCAAGCCTCAGGCGACGCGCCCATCGGGACGTCCGCCGTGATGACGGCGACCTCGCCTTCCATGTCGATCCCATAGGCCTCGTCCGCCATCCGGATCGGATCGCGCGGCCCGAGGAATGCGTCCGAACCGCCCTGATACATCAGGGGATCGGTCCAGAACGTTTCCGGCATTTCGGAATTGCGCGCCTTGCGCACCAGTTCGACGTGATTGACATAGGCCGACCCATCCGCCCATTGATAGGCGCGCGGCAGCGGCGACATCGCCTCTTTCTCATGGAAGCGCGTTGACGGCACCGAGCCATGCTCAAGGCTCTCGGCAAGCGCCTCAAGATGGCTGGCGTATTTTGCCCAATCATCCAAAGCCGCCTGTAAGGTCGGCGCCAAAAACGAGGCGTCCGTGCAGCGGGTCAGGTCGCGCGAGACGACGACCAGCCGCCCGTCGCGTTTGCCGTTCTTTAACGTGGCAAGCTTCATGCGCTCCAGTCCCCTTCGATGGTGCCGTTGAAGCGCTTGCGCAAGTCCTTCCAGCAATCCGCATAGTTATCCTGCAGCGTTTCGAGTTCGGCGGCAAACCGTGTGATGTGCTGCGGAAACCGCGTCTCGAACATGAAGGCCATGGTGTTCTCAAGTTTTTGCGGGGCAAGCTCAACCGTCGAGGCCTTCCAATAACCCGGCGCGTCAGGCCCGTGCGCCAGCATCAGATTGTGGAGGCTCATGCCGCCCGGAACGAAACCCTCTTCCTTGGCGTCATAGCGGCCATACACAAGACCCATGAACTCCGACATGATGTTGCGGTGATACCAAGGCGGGCGGAACGAGTGCTCGGCGACCAGCCAGCGCGGCGGGAAGATGACGAAGTCGATATTGGCCGTGCCCTCTTCGCCCGATGGCGCGGTGAGAACCGTGAAGATCGACGGATCGGGATGATCGAACAGAATGGCGCCGACCGGCGAAAAGGTGCGAAGGTCATATTTGAACGGCGCGTAATTGCCGTGCCATGCCACAACATCAATCGGCGAATGCGGCAGCATGCATGCATGGAACTTGCCGCACCATTTGATGAGCAGCCGCGTCGGCGTGTCCTTTTCCTCGAACCAGGCGACCGGCGTCTTGAAATCGCGCGGATTGGCCAGGCAGTTCGCGCCGATCGGGCCGCGGTCCGGCAGGGTGAATTTTGCCCCATAGTTCTCGCACAGATAGCCCCGCGCCGCGCCATCCAGAAGCTCGACGCGAAAGACCATGCCGCGCGGGATCAGGCAGATCTCCGCGGGCTCAATCTCGATAATGCCCATTTCGGTGACGACGCGCAGCCGCCCCTGTTCCGGCACGATCAGAAGCTCGCCATCCGAGTTGAAGAAATGCTCGTCGACCATG
>JANNRN010000459.1:0-4451 GCA_031401375.1 Phyllobacteriaceae bacterium
CGACGCAATCCTTGCCGCTGCTGTCGTCGTAACGACCTTCATTGCGATAGCGCAGCAGCTAGTTTGAAAGCTGTTTGCGAGGCGCCAAGCGAGAGATGCAAGAATGAAAATCACCGACGTGAAGACGTTTGTTTTCGGCAACCCGCCGCCCATGATGGGCGGCCGGTATTTCATCTTCGTCAAGCTCACCACCGACGGAAACGTCATCGGCTACGGCGAGGCTTACAACGCCGCCTTCGATCCGCACGTGACCGCCAAAATGATTGAGGACCTGGCAGAGCGCTATCTGGTCGGTCAGGATCCCCATGACATCGAGAGCTTTTGGCGCCGGTGCTATTCGTCGGGTTTCACCCAGCGGCCCGACACCTCGGTGATGGGATGTGTCTCAGCGCTTGAAATGGCGTGCTGGGACATTATCGGCAAGCAAGCCAACCAGCCGGTTTACAAGCTGCTCGGCGGAATCGTGCACGAGACCCTGCGCACCTATACGTATCTCTATCCAAAGTCCGGATCGGTTTATCCGACGGAAACGGTCAATGTTTACAACGACCCGGACCTGGCGGCCGAGGCGGCTCTCGCCTGCGTTGAGCAGCGCTTTAATGCGGTGAAATTTGATCCTGCCGGACCTTATACCGCCTTCGACGGTCACCAGCCGCGCCTTGTCGACATTGATCTGTCCGCCCGGATGGTGAAAGCGGTGCGCGAAGCGGTGGGAACCCGTGCTGACATCCTGTTTGGCACGCACGGCCAGTTTACGCCGGCAGGCGCAGTGCGCATGGCAAGGGCGATCGAGCCGTATGATCCATTGTGGTTTGAAGAGCCGGTGCCGCCGGACGCCGTTGAAGCCATGGCGGAAGTTGCGCGCAAGACCTCAATTCCGGTGGCGGCGGGCGAAAGGCTGACGACGAAGTTCGAGTTCGCCCGCTATATCGAACAGCGCGCCGCGTCGATATTGCAGCCGAACGCGGGCCGGGTTGGCGGTATTCTCGAAATGAAAAAGATCGGCGCCATGGCGGAGGCGCATCATATCCAGATCGCGCCGCATTGCTATTGTGGACCCATTGTTGCCGCGGCCAATATCCAGGTTGCGGTGACGCTGCCGAATTTTCTGATTCTTGAGGCGATCAAGACCTTTGACGGGACCCATGAGCGACTATTGAAGCGGAAGATTCAATGGCAGGACGGCCATGTCATTCCCTCAAGGGAGCCCGGTCTTGGCGTTGAGCTCGACGAGGCCTTTGTCGAAGCGCATCCCTATACCGGGAAGGCACTGCATCTGGCCATGTCGCCGGAACCGCTCAATCCGTGAGCGTCAGACCACGACGATCGGCGTTCCCTTTCGGACGCGGTTGTAGAGATCAATGACGTCCTGATTGATCATCCGCACGCAACCGGAGGACATCGCCTGACCGATTGTGTGCCATTCGGGCGAGCCGTGCACGCGGTAACCGGTATCGGCCCCGTCCTTGTAAATGTACATCGCACGCGCGCCGAGCGGATTATCAAGACCTCCCGGTTGCCCGCCCGCCCATTTGGCGACTTCGGGCTTGCGCGCGATCATTTCCTTTGGCGGCGTCCAGACCGGCCATTCCTTGCCGTGATTGATCATGGCCCGGCCTTTCCAGGCAAAGCCTTCGCGCCCGATGCCAACGCCATAGCGGATTGCGTCACCGCCTTCCTGGACAAGATAAAGATGGCGTTCGTCCGAGTGAACGACAATGGTGCCTGGCGCCTCGCCGGTCGGATCAAGGACAATCTGGCGGCGCCATTTGGGATCAACCTTCTTGTAGGGAATGGCAGGGAGCGCGAAGCCGCCATCGGTGAGCGCGGCATACATGACCCCGTTGTCGCGCACATTCGGGTCAACCGAGATTTTCGGACGGATCGTGCCGGTCGGCATCATGTCCTTGACCGCTTCCGGGTCGAAGGCAAATTCGCGCCCTCCGGCCATGCAGCCGGCAAGGGCGAAGGAGCCGATGCCGATCAACGCAGCGCGGCGCGACATTGCACCGGTGCCGGAACCTGACTTTTGCGTATTGTCTGTCACTTGATGCGCCTTAGCTGAATATGAGGAGTTCCTCATTGTCGCAGAACATGGTTTCCCAATTGTGAACGGCACGGGTAACCGCCAAATGTGGCAGGTTGCAGGTGCATGGCGCCATAAAGATGAAAGTCCGGCGTCTCCCGGTCCGAAGGGGAGACGCCGGTACGCGGCGGAGGCAAGTGGGGCGCTGATACCGCCCGCCGGTATCGGGAAACTACAATCGGCAGCGATGTTCGTAGCCGTCATAACCGATGTAGGTATCGGTGCCGGGATCGTAGGTGCGGTAGCGCGACAGGCAGCGCGAGATATGCGCATCCCAGTAGTCAACATGAATGACACGGGCATGACGGCGATTGTGACCCGAACTGCCGACAATGGCGCCGAGAATGAACCCGCCGGCGCCGGCGAGAATGGCGGCTTCCTCCCTTGAGAGGCCGGAGGCGCTGGCGTTGCTTGTGGCGCCGAAAGTTCCGGCAAGCATGGCGGCGGCGGCGATGGAGAGGGTGAGTTTCTTGACAATCGACATTTTCGTGCTCCTTGAAACTTTTGAGGGGACGGCTCATCCGCCCCATAGTGTTGGGTCGCCGGAACGCGCAAAAAAGTTCAACGGGTCTGCACTTTTTTTTAAGATAGCGCCGTAACAAAGCCTGCTCTGCCCTGTTCGCGCGCTCGCCGATGTGTTTAAGTTGCCTGCAAGGGGCAGCTGACAATCAGGAGATCAACATGCGACCAATGCGAATGGCGATGGGCCTTGCCGGTTTCATCCTGCTTTCTTCGTGCGTGGTGGTGGATGAAGGTCCGGTGCAGCCTGTGCGGCCGGAACAGCCGCAGTTTTGCCCGATGGTTCTCGAACCGGTCTGCGCACAGCGCGGCGGCGAGCGGCGCAATTTCCGCAATGATTGCGAGGCCAGGGCCGATGGCTTCCGCGTGCTCTATTCCGGTGAGTGCAGGGCGAACTCTTCGCCGCCGGAACCGCAGGCGTGTCCGACAATTTACCAACCGGTCTGCGCCAAGCGCGGCAATATAGAGCGCACGTTCCCGAACGGCTGTCAGGCCGATGCCAGCGGGTTCAGGACGGTTTATCCGGGTGAATGCGGCACCGGCATAGAGCCGGGGGTGGGCCCGGGACCCGCCTGTCCGCGGATCATGGCGCCGGTCTGCGCGCGCCTTGGCAAAGATGTGCGTACGTTCAACAATTCATGCGAGGCGGAATCACGAGGCTACGAAGTCGTGGCCGAATCGGCCTGCCCGGGCTGAGCGTCACATTGCCGCCAAATGACATGCCGCCGCGCCGCGCCGAAATCAGAATTGCGTGAACAAGGGGCTATTGCGTCGGCCGCTGCGCCCGCAGCGCCATCAGTCCCGCCGCCACGATCAGCCCGGCGCCGGCAATCGTCGTTGCCTGCGGGATTTCGCCGAACACCAGAAACGCCATCACTGTCACCCATAACAGCCCGGTATATTCAAACGGGGCGACGGTATTGGCCGGCGCCAGTTGGTAGCCTTTGACGAGAAGCACGGAGCCGGCCGCGGCAATCACCCCGCAGGCTGCCATCAGCATCCCGTCAAACGCGCTTGGCCAGACCCAGGGCCGCACGAGGAATTTCAGCGAGGGATGCGTGACATTCTGCAATTCCAGGAGATGGAACACCGCCGCCAGCACCAGCGCCATCACCAGAAACAGCAGCGTGTGCCAGAAGGCGAACACAAAGGCCGACGAGGTCGCGTTGCGCTTGCGCGCCATCAACTGGCCGATGGCGTAGGTGAGGGCGGAAAACAGCGACAACAGCGCCGCCGGTTCAAACAGTCCTTCGCCCGGCCGCAGCATGATGGCGACGCCGCACAGCCCGGCAAGGACCGCGGCCCAGACCTTCCAGTTTGAGCGCTCGCCAATATAGGGCCCGGCCAGCAGCACCACAAACAGCGGCACAGTGAAATAAAGCGCCACCGCATCGGCGAGCGGCAGCGCGGGAAACGCAAGGTAATAGGAGAAATACGCCAGGCACAGCACCACCGCGCGGCCGAGAAGAAAGCCGGTGTCGCGCGTGAGAGCGGCCAGTCCCTCGCCGCGCCAGATGATGAAGGTGAGCAGCGGCAGCGCGACGAGGCCGCGCAAGGCCATGGCCTCGGTCAGCGGATAGCCGCCCGAGACATATTTGAGGATCGTGTCCTGCAGCGTGAAAACGGCAACGCCGGCTGAGAGCGAAAGCACCCCTTTGACCGTCGTATCGCCCATCATTGCCCCGCATTTCCCGGCGCCATGCTAATATGCCCGCCTTCTTGCGGCGCGGATTGCCCCGACCGGCTCTTGCCGGATTGCGACCCACCCGCCATCGCTGCCCTCTCCCCGGCGGGGGAGGGGGAGTTGCGGCATCTCAATCCCTGACTCCCCCCTCGCCCCTTGGGG
>JANNRN010000460.1:0-6810 GCA_031401375.1 Phyllobacteriaceae bacterium
CGCGCTGCTACATGCGCATGACTGAGACGCCGATGCTTGCGGTGGAGCTGGCCGACGCCGGCAATGTGACGACAAGATATGAATGGAAGTCATGAAAATCCTCTATTTTCACCAGCATTTCTCAACTCCTGCGGGGGCAACCGGCACGCGCTCATATGAAATGGCCAAAACCCTTGTGGAGCGCGGCCACGAGGTCTTGTTGGTGTGCGGCAGTTATGGCGGCGGTGTAACCGGGCTGTCCGGCGCCTTTTCCAAAGGAAGGCGGCGCGGTTTCGTCGATGGCATTCATGTTGTCGAGTTCGAGATTCCGTATTCGAATGCGGACAGCTTTTTGCGGCGTAGTGCGGTTTTCCTGATGTTTGCCTTGCGCAGTGTCAAACTGGCGCTGACCGAGAAATATGATCTGATTTTTGCGACAACCACGCCGCTGACCGCCGGCATACCAGGCATTTTTGCCCGCTGGTTAAGGGGAAAGCGATTCGTATTTGAAGTGCGTGATCTGTGGCCGGAGTTGCCGAAAGCCATGGGGGCCATCAAAAATCCGGCAGTATTGTGGGCGATGTCGGCACTCGAATGGCTCAGCTATCGCTCGGCGCATTACCTGGTCGGCCTTGCGCCCGGCATCGTCGAAGGCATCGCCCGGCGCGGCGTTCCCCGCCACAAAATCATACTCATTCCAAATGGCTGCGACTTGGCGCTTTTTCACGCGGGCGTCCAACCCTGGCGCCCGCGAGGGGTCGCCGAAACGGATCTCATGGCTGTTTTCTGTGGCACGCACGGCATGGCGAACGGTCTTGATGCCGCCCTGGACGCCGCCGCGGTTCTCAAGAAGCGGGGCCGAACCGGCATCAAACTCGTGCTGATGGGCAGCGGGAAATTGAAACCGTCCCTGGTGCAGCGCGCCAACTTGGAGGATCTCGGCAATGTTGTTTTCCACGAGCCTGTTGGCAAAACCAGGCTCGCGGGTCTGATGGCGCAGACCGATGTGGGTCTGCAATTATTGGCCAATGTCCCGGCATTCTATTTTGGCACATCGCCAAACAAGTTCTTTGACTATATCGCGGCCGGGCGCCCGGTCCTCATCAACTACCCGGGTTGGATAGCGCAGGAGATTGAGACCGCGAAATGCGGTTTTGTCGTGCCGCCTGATAACCCCGAAGCATTTGCCGATGCGCTGGAGGCGGCGGCGGCAAACCGCCAGGAACTGCTGGAGATGGGCAAACGGTCGCATGAACTTGCCAAACGCAAGTTTGACCGGCGCGTTTTGGCGGCGCAATTTGCGGTATTCCTGGAGCAGGCGGCCGGCAAGCCGTTGAACAAGTAGGATTGTGATGGGCATGGAGAAACTGATAATTATCGGCGCCGGGGGCCACGCACGTGTCGTGCTTGATGTCGCCATTGCCACAAGGCGTTTTGAGCCATTGGGCTTTGTTGACGACAATCGCAAGGCGGGCCTGTTGATTGATGGATTGCCTGTTCTGGGGAATTTGGAACGCATCCCGTCGTTTGTCGCCGAACATGGGCCGGTCAGCTTTGTTGTCGCGATCGGCGACAATTTTGCGCGCTCGCAAGTTGTCGAAAGGATCGAATCGATTTCTCCTGAGATCACTTGGACCGTGGTGATTGACCCGTCCGCCGTGATCAGCCCACGCGCCAGTATAGGCAAGGGCGCGATGATCATGCCGGGTGTCGTGATCAATCCGGGCGTGAGCATTGGCCGTCACGCCATCATCAACAACAACACGTCGCTGGCCCACGACAATGTCTTTGGCGACTTTTCAAGCACGGGTCCTGGCGTGAACACCGGCGGCGGTGTTTCTGTTGGCGCGTTCAGTCATGTCGGCGTTGGCGCGGCAGTCTCCCACGACATCACGATTGGGACCAATACCGTCATTGGCGCAGGTTCTGTCATCATCAGGCATTGCCCCGAAAACGCCATCGTCGTTGGCGTTCCAGGTCTAACTGTCGGGACTCGCATATCCGGAGCGCGCTATTTGTGATCAGCGCCGCTGGGATTGCCGCCGGTTGTTGAAAATTGACTTCAGGTGCTCCGATTGCCATGATGGACGCAAACAGAGTATTTGATTTTTTGGGAAGTTTTGGGCATTTCCTCCTGTTGTTGACGCTTGGATCGGGAAATGACGCAGTATTTCAGCTGGCCAAACCTTTGGAAGAACGATTTGAAGCGCCCCGCTGATATCGTGTTGGCGGCGGCTGGGTTGATCATTCTTTCGCCGTTGATTGTGTTTCTGTCACTCCTGGTTTTGTGGCATTGCGGCGCACCCGTCTTCTTTAGGCAGAACAGGCCAGGTCTTCATGGCGCGCCATTCCAGCTGGTTAAATTCAGGTCGATGACAAACGCAAAGAACCCGGATGGAACGCTGAAGAGCGATGCTGAGAGAATGACGCGCTTTGGCAGGTTTTTGCGCGAAACAAGCCTGGATGAATTGCCTGAACTGTGGAATGTTCTGCGCGGCGACATGTCGCTGATCGGACCAAGACCACTTTTGGTTGAGTATTTGCCGCTATACACCCCGCGCCAAACCAAACGTCATGACGTGCGTCCCGGCCTGACGGGATGGGCGCAAATCAATGGACGAAACGCAATCTCCTGGGAAAAAAAGTTTGAACTGGATGTCTGGTATACCGAAAATCTCACTTTTTGGCTTGATTGCCGGATCCTTGTGAAGACCGTTTTGGCAATTATTCGCCGCGAAGGCATTTCTGCATTGGGCGAGGCGACGATGCCGGTTTTCAAAGGCGATGAATCGCGATAAACAGTCTTGCCCGCCGGCGCACACGCTAACCGGCTTGATGGAGACCAACACTTGCTGAACACCGGATTCTCTCCCTGGCCAAAATTTTCGGATGACGAAGTTGAAGCCGTCGCGCGCGTTCTTTCGTCGGGCAAAGTCAATTACTGGACGGGCACTGAGTGCCGGGAATTTGAAAAAGAATTCGCCGGTTTCGCAGGCACGGACAAATCTGTCGCGCTTGCCAATGGCACTGTCGCTCTCGATGCCATTTGGCGCGCGCTTGACATTGGCGCGGGCGATGAAGTGATCGTGACGCCGCGCAGTTTTATGGCTTCCGCATCGAGCGTTGCCATGGCTGGTGCGGTGCCGGTTTTTGCCGATATCGATCCCGATAGCCAGAACATCTCGCCGAAAACCGTGGAGCCGTTGATTACCGCCAGGACAAAAGCGATCCTTTGCGTCCATCTTGCAGGCTGGCCCTGTGACATGGAGGGCTTTCGAGACCTCGTGCGCGGCACAGACATCGCCTTGGTGGAGGATTGCGCGCAGGCCCATGGCGCCATGCTCAACGGCGTGCCGGTTGGCGCGCTGGGGGATGTCGCGGCATGGTCGTTTTGCCAGGACAAGATCATGACGACAGGCGGTGAAGGAGGCGCCGTGACCACGTCCAATCAGGATATCTGGTCAAAGGTCTGGTCGCTCAAGGATCATGGCAAATCCTATGACGCGGTCTATGGCCGTGAGCATCAACCCGGTTTTCGCTGGCTGCACGAATCGATTGGGTCCAATTGGCGCATGTTGGAGATTCAAGGTGCCATCGCGCGCATTCAATTGTCCCGCATGCCCGAATGGCACGCCGCGCGAACCCGGCACGCCAGGCAGTATTTTTCCGCCTGGAACCAGTTGGAAGCCCTGCGCATACCTGTTCCGCCGAAAAACGTCGAACATGCCTGGTACAAGTTTTACGCGTTTGTGCGGCCGGAGGCGTTGGCGCCTGGCTGGTCGCGCGACAGGATCATGAACGAAATCAGTGCGCGTGGTGTTCCATGCTTCAGCGGCTCGTGCTCGGAGATCTATCTGGAAAAGGCGTTTGAGAAAATCGGGATTGGACCCAAACAGCGGCTGGCGAACGCCAGGCTTCTTGGGGAAACCAGCCTGATGTTTCTTGTGCATCCAACGTTGACCGGCGCCGAAATTGCGATGACATGTGAAGTCGTCGCTGATGTCTGCAAGGCAGCGGCCGCGTAAACTCAGAAACTGCAATATCGAATGAACAGAGTAGCAAGAGCGGTTCCGCTTTTGATGGAATCATCAAAAGCACCGGACAACGCGACAATTCAATAGCTCGGAGCGCATCGGCGCTTCCGTGAAATGCTGATGCGCTCTAAGTGTCTGTTCAAGAATTCAATGTCGCGAGTCAGATGGTGTGGTTTTGTGAGCACCGGAGCGGAGCGAACTTAAGTTCGTGAGCACCGGAAGCGGAACAAAACCGCATCAGATGGCCGCGAGATTGAAGGGGACAGACACAAAATAATCAAAGGTCCTTCAAGGAGTCGGCGCATCTTCACGGACAAGGCCCTCGGCCTTGAGATCACGCCACAGCTGCACGGGGATTTTCGCTGAAAGGTTTGCGGCATTCTGTTGAACCTCCCGAACCGCCTGCCCGCCGGGAATCACTGAAACCACCACGTCATGCAGGAGCGGAAACTGCAGCGCCGCCTCCACCATTGGCACATTATGGCGCCGGCACACGGCTTGTATGCGCCCGACACGGTCAAGGATTTCCTGCGGCGCTTCCGAATAGTTGTAGAAAGCGCCGGGCTTCGGGCCGGATGCGAGAATGCCGGAATTGTAGGGTCCGCCGATGATGATGCCGATGCCGCGCTTTTGGCACAACGGCAAAAAGCTGGTCAGCGCCTCCTGCTCAAGCAGCGTATAGCGTCCCGCCAGCAGGAAAAGGTCGAAGTCGCCGCGCTCCGTCAGTGTCTGGCAGACTTCCCACTCGTTGATGCCGCCGCCAATGGCCTTGATGACCCCCTGATCGCGCAGGGCGATCATGGCATGGTAGCCCGAGGCCATGAATTCCTCAATGCGCTGGTCGGATGCGGCCTTGGTGCCGTGCGTAAAGATGCACAGATCGTGCACGTGCAATATGTCGATGCGGTCCAGACCAAGCCGTTCCAGCGAAAACTCGAACGAGCGCATCACACCGTCGTAGGAATAGTCGTAGCGTTGCCTGCGGGTCGGCGTGTCGAAGAATTTGCCAATGCCGGTGCGCTGATCGGGCGCGCAGACATCGAGGAGCCGCCCGGCCTTGGTGGCCAGCACATATTGATCGCGCGGTTTGCTGCGCAGGAAATGATTGAGCCGGGTTTCGGCAAGGCCAAGGCCGTAAAGGGGCGCGGTGTCGAAGAAGCGGCAGCCCGTGTCCCAGGCTGCCTGCAGGATGTCCTGCGCATCCGTTTCGCTGACCTCGCGATAAAGATTGCCGAGCGGGGCGGAGCCGAATCCAAGTTCGGTAAAATCGATCCGGTTGTTGCCGGTTCGGTTCCAACTTCTGGTTTTCATGACTCCCCGCCTCAGCGCTGACTTTACCGCGCGAAGTTAGCTGCACGAACGGCAACAGGCAATTGGCGATTAAAAGGAGCCTCGCAACCGGTCTGCGGCAAAACCATCGGCGCGTCTTACGGCGATGCCTTTCTCGCCGCGCTTGGCGCCGGTGACGTCAGCATGCAGGACATCAAGGCATGCAGGACATCAAGGCATGCAACCCCGCCGTCACACAGATCCGCCCCGACCTTCGCCAACCCAATGCGAGCCGCTAACCCGGCTTGACCACCATCAGCCAGAAGATCACCACGACGGCCGGAAACGCCAGCGAACCGAGCATCACCCACCAGCGGCTCAATTGCCAGTAGGCGTCCGGTAGAACACTGCCGTCTTTGCTGGCCGCCATGGCAAGATCACGCATCCGGATTTGCATCCACACCACCGGAAGCCAGCACAGGCCAGCGAACAAATAAAGCGCAATGCCCCACATGACCCATCGATCAGCGAGTGAAAAGCCCGAAGAACCAAGCAGCCACAGGCCGGTGGCCAATTGCAGTATCACCGCAGGCGCGGTGAAGATGAAGTCGGCAATCACAACATGGCGCGTGGCAAAGCAGATATTGGTGATATTCCGGCTGCGATTGGCCATCTGCATGAAAAACGCGGCGCCAATTCCTGTGCCGAACAGGATTGTAGAACTGACAATATGCACCCATTTGACGAAGAGGTAATCCATTCTGCGTTATTCCGTTCCAGCGGTGTTCCAGCGACAATAGTATCTAAAGCGTCGTGCGAAAAAGTGTGTTCGGTTTTTCGCAAGAACGACGCGACAAATCAAAAGGTTAGAGCCACAGTTCCGATTCCATCGGAACGCCCGTGGCTCTAGGGATGAGAAATAGGTGAGTGCCGCGATAAAATCGAATGAAGGCATCTGGTTCGTCTATGATGGCGAATGCCCGATCTGCCACACGGCTGCCGCGGCGTTTCGGGCGCGTGAGGCCGCCGGAACGCTGCATCTGGTCGACGCGCGCCTTGTGCTTGATCATCCGGTCCTGCTTGAGGTGAACGCCGCCCGTCTCGACCTTGATGAGGGCATGGTGATCAAATATGGCGGACGGCTCTATCACGGCGCGGATGCGCTTCACATGATGGCGCTCCTGGGTTCAAAGAGCGGCTGGTTCAACCGGATCAACGCCGCGCTTTTCCGCAACAAAACACGGGCGAGGATTTCCTATCCGATCATGCGGGCGGCGCGGAATCTGGCAATTTCGCTCAAGGGCTCTGGCAAGATCGGCAACCTTGGACGGCAGGGTTGATGAGCGAACCGATCTTCAAGGCAATTTTCGGGGCGGACTGGGATCGTCTGCCGCCAGTCATGAAGAAGCATTATGCCAACCGGCCGTTTTCAAGCGACAGGGTCACGGTTTCGGGAAAACTGACCATCCGTCTGTCATGGTTCTACAGGCTGTTGTCGCCCTTGTTGAAATACGCCGGAACCCTGGTG
>JANNRN010000461.1:0-2353 GCA_031401375.1 Phyllobacteriaceae bacterium
GGATGGCGCCGCTTGCGAGATGAACCAGCGCGGACTTCGCAACAGGAAATTCACCGGCGGTACACTCATGCCGCAGGAGTTCGATGTGCATCGCTTCCATGAGTGGGTGAGGAAAATGCTCCGATGAGCAAATCCTGCTGACGAAGAAACCAAGTGAATGGGAAGGACAAGAAAATGATCAAATTGACACGCCGGTCCGCACTGACCCTTATCGGCGGAACGCTCGCCATGCCTTATGTAAGTCGCGCCCGCGCCGAAGGCACCGTAAACATCTACTTTTGGGCCGACTTCATCGGCGAAACCACGATCGAGGATTTTGAAAAGGCGACCGGCATATCGGCCACCTTCGATACCTATTCGTCAGCCGAGGAAATGCAGGCGAAAATGCTCGCCGGTTCAACCGGATATGATGTCGTTGACATGGCCGGGATCGAGTTGCCGCGTTTCATTCAGGCCAGGATCTACGACAAGCTCGACAGATCAAAGCTGCCTGGCTGGAGCAATCTTGATCCGCAGGTGATGCGGATATTGGCAGGATGGGATCAGGGCAATGAATATGCGCTTCCCTACATGTGGGGCTCGGTCGGGTTCACCTTCAACGTCGACATGGTCAAAGAGCGCATTCCGGATGCCGACATGAGTTCGATGGATCTGATCTTCAAGCCTGAAAACGCCGCCAAGCTCGCCGATTGCGGCATTTCAATTCTCGACAGCCCGCAAGATATCATGCTGATGGTGCTGAAATACCTTGGCAAGGACGGCGACACGACCAATGTTGAGGACTACAAGGCCGTTGTCGAAGCCTTCAAGCCGATCCGCGAGCATATCCGGACCTTCGACAACACCAATTATATGAACGCCATTCCCAACAAGGAACTTTGTGTAATCAACAATTGGTCGGGCGATTACTCCACCGCCAAGGCCCGTGCGGAAGAAGCAGGCGTCAAGGATCTTAACCTCGCCTATTTTGTGCCGAAGACCGGCGCGCCTGCCTGGTGCGACTGCCTGTGCATTCCCTCAGACGCCCCGAACAAGGAGAACGCCTACAAGTTCCTCGAATTCATGCTGCAGCCGGAAGTTATCGCAAAGTGCACAAATTTCACCACTTATGCCAACGGCAATCTGGCATCGAAAAAGTTCATTGATCCGGCGATACTGGCCAATCCGGCGGTCTATCCGGACGAAGCAACCATGAAGCTGCTATGGGCGCCCAAACCGTTCAGCGACAAACAAACTCAAGCCTACACAAGAGCGTGGACGGAGATCAAGGCGGGTTGAACCCGCCTTTTCCATACCCCCTATCGCGGAAAACCAGGACGTTGACCAGACGATGACAGCAACACAGGTCTTGCCATCAGAGGCGCCGCCAAAATCGGATGCGCAGTTTATCCGCATCGAGGGGGTTTCCAAGAAGTTTGGGGAGTTCACCGCCGTGGACAATATCTCCCTGAACATTGGCAAGGGCGAGCTCTTCGCGCTTCTGGGCGGCTCCGGTTGCGGCAAGACCACGCTGTTGCGCATGCTCGCCGGTTTTGAGACGCCGAGCGCTGGCCGTATCTATATCGACGGGCAGGACATGACCGGCGTTGCGCCCTATGACCGTCCCGTCAACATGATGTTTCAGTCCTATGCGCTCTTCCCGCACATGAGCGTGGAGAAGAACGTTGCCTATGGGCTGAAACATGACGGATGGACTGCGTCGGAGGCAAAAGACCGGGTGCGCGAAATGCTCGAACTGGTGCAGCTTGGACAACTCGCCGGGCGCAAGCCCCACCAGATTTCCGGCGGCCAGCGTCAGCGGGTCGCCCTCGCCCGTGCCCTCGCAAAGCAACCGAAGGTCTTGCTCCTGGATGAACCGCTTGGCGCTCTCGACAAGAAGCTGCGCGAGCACACCCAGTTCGAGTTGATGAACATCCAGTACAAGACCGGCATCACCTTTATCGTTGTCACCCATGATCAGGAGGAAGCGATGACGCTGGCCTCGCGCGTTGCCGTGATGGACAAAGGCTTGATCCGGCAGATTGGTTCGGCGACCGAAGTATATGAGAATCCGAACAGCCGTTTCGTGGCGGACTTCATCGGGTCGATCAACTTGTTCGAGGGCACGGTTCTTGCGATCGATAACAACACGGCGCGGCTGGATGTCCCGGCTCTCGGTCAGACTGTCTTCGCCAGGGCCGACAAGAAGTCTTCCGCCGGAGACAAAGTGACAGTAGCGGTGCGGCCTGAGAAATTTGTTGTCACCCGCCAAAAGCCGGAAGCCGTATCAAACGCCATTCAAGGCGTGGTCAATGACCTCGCCTATTTCGGCAAGGATTCCCTTTACAGGATACAGCTGGAAACCGGCACAGTC